>NZ_QTXV01000034.1:0-38183 GCF_003461825.1 Prevotella sp. AM42-24
GACCGATTTTGACCGGATTTTGTTTTCTTCATAGCAAGTGTTTAGCGTATAAAATATAGTTAGAAGTACTTGATTATCAGCGTGTTATGTGATTATTGGAACCCTCTTTTTCTCTCCTAAAAAATCTTATTCTTATATGCTCCTGTCTCTCAAATTCTAAGAAAATCCATGTTCAATATCCATTTCTTGCCATCCATTTTGTAGTGTTTCTTTACTAAAACTGCATTTTGGGGTACTTGTTTTTTGCATTTCTGCTTCATTTTTTCGTCATTTTCGAGGGTCTTAAATCGCAAAAATAGCCTCAAAAATAACTTTTTCCGTTAAAGAAGGCATTAAATTTGGTGTTTTCCTTATTTTTTATACCTTTGTTTCTTGTAAATGCTTAGTGGGGAAATCCACAAGCAATCTAAAACTTAAAATAGAAAAAATAATCGATAAGGTATATGTATAACCATTTGATACTCAGTGCATTAATTGTGATGGTGTTTGAGCCGTCAAAAATACTCTCCAGGATTATGTGTATATCGAAGGGCGAATATCAGCGTGTTTCAGGCGCTGGTATTCGTCCTTTTCGTGTTTTCAGATTTCTTCATTTTCTGTGGAGCAAATGCAGGGAAATGAAGAAAAAATCACTAAAAAGGGCTTTTCAGTGCGTGTTTTTAGCGCGGAGACAGGAATTTTTTAGCTCTCAAATAGATACTATATACCTTATTATAATATAAATAGATAGAAAATGGCAAATGGTGATAGATGATGCGCTGACTGCCATCGAGCGTGAAAACGAAAGACGGAAGGGATTTCTACCTAAGAATTTCGCCCGTCAGGAGCTGGATAAGCGCCGCTTGGGTGATGTGGTGGATCTCTTTACGAATACAGAAATGCATGATGCTGGCGAATGGTGCGCTTTCAAGTAATATTGGTGGCGAGGGACAGATTCGCTAAAGCCTGTCCTTGCTTCGATGTGAAGAAGGAATTAGCTCCCTATTTTGAGAAAGGAGTGGAATAATCAAGTAAAAAGCGTATGCTCTCATTACGAGGGGCATACGCCTTTTCTGGTCTATATCCTGTGTATTTTCTCTAATTCAATCACTTTTAGGACAATTAATTGCGGTTATATTTTGTTTTTTGACTAAATAAATGTACCTTTGCAGTCAAAAACATAAATTGTAAGTAAATGGGAAAGATTATATTGACGGGAGACCGTCCTACTGGTAAACTCCACTTGGGTCATTATATCGGTTCGCTTCAGCGACGTGTGCAGCTGCAGAATGCTGGCGACTTCGACAAAATGTTTGTGTTCATGGCTGATGTTCAGGCACTGACTGATAATGCTGATAACCCTGAGAAGATTAGACAGAATATCACTGAGGTGGCTCTCGACTACCTTTCTGCTGGTCTTGATCCGCAGAAATGTACACTCTATATCCAGAGTATGATTCCGGAATTGGCTGAGTTGACTACCTACTTAATGAACCTCATTTCGGTATCTCGTGTGCAGAGAAATCCTACCGTGAAGACGGAAATCAAGATGCGTAACTTCGAGGCGAATATCCCATTGGGCTTCTTCTGCTATCCTGTGAGCCAGGCTGCCGATATTACAGCCTTCAAGGCAACTACCGTTCCTGCTGGTGAGGACCAGGAGCCTATGCTGGAGGTGACCCGTGAACTGGTACGCCGATTCAATCAGATCTATGCGCCTGTATTGGTGGAACCTGAGATCCTGCTCCCTGAAAATGCGGTTTGCCGTCGCCTTCCTGGTACCGATGGTAAGGAGAAGATGAGCAAGAGTTTGGGCAACTGCATCTATCTGAGCGATGATGAGAAGACCGTTTGGAAGAAGGTGAAGAAGATGTCGAATGGTGAGCCTCGCATGAGCATGGAGGAGCCTGGACATTTGGAGGGCAATGCCGTGTTCACCTACATGGAGGCTTTCTCTACTGATGAGGACTTCGCAGAGTTCTGGCCTGAATTCAAATCTCTTGATGAACTGAAGGAGCAGTATGTGAAGGGTGGTATCGGTGACGGTACTTGCAAGAAGTTCTTGAACAGTGTGCTCAACAAGATGCTCGACCCTATCCGTGCCCGCCGTCATGAGTTTGAGCAGGATATTCCTGAGGTGTTCAATATCCTGAAGAAGGGTAGTGAGGATGCGCGTGAATTTGCTGCGCAGACAATGGATGAGGTGCGCAAGGCGATGCGTATCGACTACTTCAGTGATGCTGCTTATATTGAGGAGCAAGCTGCGAAATATAGAATTAAATGAGAAATTACAAATTAGAAATGAGAAGTGAAAAGGCAAAAGTTATCGTCAGCTGGTAACTTTTGTCTTTTTTATATTATTATGATATGTTTTTAACGCAAAAAACAAAATAATTTCTTTTCTTATCCTTTGTTCTCGTTTTTTTTCCTTATTTTTGCAAACAGAATAAATAAAAGAAGCAGAGTATAATGAAAATGAGAAAAATGCTCCAATACAGACTTGCTGATTTAGATAGTATGCTGGTATTGCTCTTCGCTTTTTTGCAACCCATCTCGGCTCAAAAAGCTGATGACAATGTGCATATATTGCAATGCAATGATAGATACGTCTTCAAAACAGATGACGCAGGTAAGACTATTGTTGTTAACACTACGGATTATGAGTATGGTGTAACCCAATATTCCGCTATAGTTCAACCATGTGCTTATTACGGAGAGTTTATTCGTTTGGACAAGGCACAGTGTAAGGGGTATGCACAATACAAGTCAGCCATTCCTCGTAATGTCTTTTACGATGATACCAAGATTTGCTACTTTAGCTATCAGATTCCAAAGGTTGGCAAGACTCTGAAGGCTTCTTTTACTCGAACCTATCTCAATCCTATTTATTTCACAACTATTCCTTTGTGTGAAGCTAATTATGTAGAGCATAAGAAGATAGAGGTAATCAAGCCAAAAGCCTTCCAGCAGTTTCGGATAAAAGAATATAATCTTCCTGCTGGTATAGAGAAAAGTACTACATGTAATGCAGAGGGAGATTCCGTTTTTACTTATGTGATTCATTCCTTACCTGCACAGCTGATAGAACCTAATTCTCCATCTTGGGGATATAGTACTCCTCATCTCTTGGTGTTGGGAGCATTCCAAAGTCTGCAAGATATGTTTGCCTGGTCTCATCAGTTGGCTAATGTGGATTGCTCTATTCCTAATCAAGATGAAATACTAAGAGAGATACAGAAAGGGGCAAAAAACGATTATGACAAGATAGCCAATACTTATGCCTGGGTACAGCAGAATATCAGATATTTGGCTTTTGAGGCAGGCATTTCTGCCCATCAACCGGCAACACCTGCTGAAACTATTCGTAAGCGTTATGGTGATTGCAAGGCTATGGCTCTTTTGCTCAAAACCTTGCTCAAGGCTCAAGGCTTTGATGCTCGTCAAACGGATATAGGGACATGGGATGTACCTTATTCTTTGCAGGAAAATCCTTCTATTGCATCTATTGATCATGCGATATGTACGGTTTTCTATCAGGGAAAGCCATATTATCTGGATGCTACGAATCCATATATTCCTCTAGGCTATGTGCCAGACAATATACAAGGAAGGATGGCTTTGGTAGAAGACGCAGATAGCTTTCGTATGAATAAGTTACCTGAACTGGCTGCTGATTCTTGCTTTTCTTCTATAACATATCAGGCAACCTTAGAATCTGGGGATGATGGAAACTACGATATAAAGGGAAAATTGTACTCTAAATGGAAGGGTGATATGAAGTCTTGGATACTAGTGGGGAATGACGCTACGGCACAAGATGAAAAAGAGAAGGCCTTGGTGGCAGCGATGGGGATTGATGAACGATTGGATAAGATTGGGGATATAGTGATGACGGGAAATCGTCCTCGGGATGAGTCTTTGAATATTACTGCTTTTTTTATGAAAAAGGGAGCTGGGCTACTGGTTGACGGTAGTGTTTATTTAGACGCCAATCTCGATGAGAGCCTTTTTCTGACTCCAGTGGATACTACCAAGCGGGTTTCCGACTATATGATAAGTATGAAAGTCAAAAATGTGCGTAAGGTCAGTCTCTCTATACCAAAAGGTATGCGTGTGCAGGAACTCCCTGCTCCTTTTGCGTCGCATTCCCATTGGGCTGACTTGTCTTGTACGTTTTCCAAACAAGGCAATCGTGTCGTCATGAAAAAGGAATATGTTATCAAGAACAGGCGAGTAGCCTTGAAGGATATTCCGGCATGGAACAAAATGGTTTCCGAATGGAATGATGCCTGCAATCAGCAAGTAGTTATATTAACAAAATAAGTAATTGATATTTTAAAAGGTTGAGATTATGAAGAATGTAAGAATGGCGGGAGTTGCTTTCTTCTTATTGATGATGCAACTCGTATGTTTGTCGGTTAAGGCCGACAACAAGGCTGATTATCTCAAGTTGGCGCAAAAAGTACGCCAGGAAGTATGGGACAATACGCCTGTTGATTTCAAGAAACGTGCTGTGCCCGAGAAATTCAAGAAGGAATCGGCGGTGATTCTATCTTATTACAAGGAACTGAGTACCGATTACCATCGCAAGGCTACGACAGAGTTGTTTATCAGTGGAAGACTGACACGCCAGATAGATTGCGAGGATATGGAGCGTATGCTGATACAAATCAACGACAAGAAAGCCCTGAAGGACTATTCAGAATTCTCTTTTCTTACAAAATCGAAGAAATGGCTGGGCGGATATCATCATACGACCAATACCATCTTGGGAATTCGTGTGTTGAAGAAAGACGGCACGGTGCAGGTGGTGGATTTCGACGATTACGTAGATGTGAAGGAAGGTAAGAAAGGCAAGGAACTCAGTCAGAAGATTGCGGTGCCAGGTTTGGAGATTGGCGACTGTATTGATGTCTTTTCGTTAGACCAGATAGACACTCAGGAACAGCAGTTGGATCCGTTTGTATTTTTCTTGCGCCAAAGTGAGCCAGTGCTCTATAGCCGTATTCATTGTGTGTTAGATCAGAGTCTTGCCACAGTTTATCGTTCCATGAATGGTGCTCCCGAGTTTAAGCAGACAACGGATAAGGACAAGAATGCCGTGCTCGACCTGACTATGGACCAGCCTGTGGATGCAGAACCTTCCGTATGGTACAATGCAACCGTTCAGTCGCCTTACATCATGATGTTTATTACTCCTACCAAGACCAAGACGGTCATCGTAGAGAAGGCCATGCGCCAGAAGGGTGTTCGTGCCAATCCGGATGTGGCACCTATTCTGCAGGATGACTGGAAACTGATGAAATCTTATGTGTCTAAGGGGGGATATTCTCCTGCAGGTCTTCCTAGTACGTATAAGAGCGTCTTCAAGTCTGCCAAAAAAGAGGGGATGTCTGCCGAGGAGAAAGCTGACCGTATTTATTCTTTTGAGTATGTTAGTAGTGGATCTTCTCAGAGGGCTTTTAATACTGTGGCTAATTATTTGCGTAAATTGGGCGTGGAAATAGAAATGGGCATTACCACTCCGTTTGGTGCATTGCCTGTTGATAAACTGATTAATTATAATTCTACATCTTGGTTCTTCCGTCTCAAGGGAACTAACTTGTATTATTTCCCTGGTACTTATCCTAAGGTTGCTTCCGAGATACCTTATATATATCAAGGAAGAAAGGCGTATATGCAAGATTCCGAGGAACAAATAACGATACCTGTGAGTCAAGCTGAAGACAATAAGTCGGTGAATGATATGGTGGTTAAACTTGATGGTACTAAACTTGATATCAGTAGGAAGGTAACTTATTCGGGTGAACAGAAAATGTACGGTCAGTCTTTGGTGAGTCCTGATAACACGCTTTTTGGTTCAAGCCAACTTGAAGCTTATTGGCGATATTTGAAATACGACGACAAAGATCCGTACTCTTGTTATACTAAGAAGGAATCTGCTGAATTAAAAGGAGCTTTCAATGAATATCAGAAAAATGCCATAGATCCGTTTAAGGCTGAAATCAGTAGTTATCACGATGGTGATCCTGTGCAAGTCGGTGGCTATGGAGTAGATTGCGTGGGAATCCGTCGAGATAGTTCTAACTTTGTCTATCATGTAGATTATGTGATGGATGGAATGGTGAAACGCGCTGGAAATAACTATTTGTTGTCGGTAGGTAAGTTAATAGGAAGTTCGTTGAAACTAGAAGGCAAGGATCGAGAGCGTATCGATGATGTTTGGCGCAAGATGGCGTTTGTTGATGAATGGAATATAGAGATTCCGTTGCCGCAAGGATATAAGGTCTCTGCTGAAGCATTAAAGAAGATTGAGACTTCGGTGGCTAATGAGTGTGGAGAATTCACGGTTAAGGCTACCGCTGGAAATGAAAGTGTAAAAGTGTATGTGCGCAAATGTTTTGCTCATAGAGTGGAACCTGTCTCAAACTGGAGCAAACTGTTGGCTTTGGTTGACGCTTGTAGCGCTTTCGCTGATAAGCAGATGGTAATAGCGAAATGAATGTAAGTTTATTGAGTATATTTTTAAATTCTAAAAGAGGTGGTTACAGCTTGAAGGTCATATACCAGTAAAACTAAATGAGGTTTAAGAATTGAAAAAGGTGAATAAACGAATATTGCAATTAGCGGTACCGTCGATAATATCCAATATCACGGTACCGCTTTTGGGTTTGGTAGATGTCGCCATCGTCGGACATATCGGCGATGCGGCTTATATCGGTGCCATTGCCGTGGGATCGATGCTCTTCAATGTCATCTACTGGCTGTTCGGCTTCCTGAGAATGGGGACCAGCGGGATGACTTCGCAGGCGTTGGGCAGGAGAGACTTGGCGGAAGTGATGAGGCTCTTGGTGCGCTCCTTAGCCATCGGTGTAGGGATAGGACTGCTGTTCTTTATCCTTCAGAGATGGCTCATCGGATGTGGATTGTGGGCAATGTCGCCGGAGGCTGATGTGGTGGAACTTGCCCGCAGATACTGCTATGTCTGCATCTGGGGCGCTCCTGCCGTATTGGGTCTGTATGGGTTTACGGGCTGGTTTATCGGTATGCAGAACACGCGCATTCCGATGATGGTTTCGCTGACGCAGAATGTGGTGAATATCATCGCTTCTCTGCTGCTGGTCTTCGTGGGCAAGATGACGGTGGAGGGCGTGGCACTCGGTACGGTCATCGCCCAATGGTGGGGCTTCCTCATGGCGTGTCTGCTTTTCCGTCTTCATTATCGCCGGTTGGGCAAGTATGATTTCTGTCAGCATCTCTTAGCTGCGGAACCGCTCAAACGGTTTTTCTCGCTCAACAGGGACATCTTTCTCCGCACGGTGTGTCTGGTGGCTGTCAACCTCTTCTTCACGGCGGCTGGTTCCAGGGAGAGTACCTTGGTATTGGCGGTGAACACCCTGCTGATGACGCTCTTCACCATCTTTTCCTACTTCATGGATGGTTTTGCCTACGCTGCAGAAGCCCTGAGTGGCAAGTATTACGGGGCTAAGAACATGGTGGCCTTTCGGGAAGTGGTGCGCAGGACGATGGGCTTTGGGTTAGCGGTGGCTGCGGGGTTCACCTTATTATATATGATAGGAGGAGAAAACTTCCTTGCGCTCCTGACGGATGATGAGCGGGTGATAATGGCTGCGGGTGATTACTTCTGGTGGGCGGTTCTGATTCCCTTAGCTGGAATGGCGGCCTTTGTCTTCGATGGCATCTTCGTGGGCATCACTCAGTCGAAGTCGATGCTCTGTTCTACTGCCATCGCTTCGGCTTCCTTCTTTGCCCTGTTTTTCATCCTGCATCCGCTGATGGGCAATCATGCCCTGTGGCTGGCTTTCATCATTTATCTCGTTTTGCGTGGCATCGTACTGTATATAATCTACCAAAATAAAATGTAGAAATATCGGATATTATTCTTGAAAAATTGCACACTAAAAAGTAGTGTGCGCATTTTTTAAGAAAATCAACATTAATATAGTTTAAATCTTCCGCTTTTATTCTTTTTCTTAGCTGAAATTTAGTACTTTCGCAGCGTAAAACTTAAAAAATAAATAGAGTAAATGAAAGCAGAAGATTATTATCAACAAGGTAACGCCTGGCGCAAGCAAGGCGACTTTAAGCGTGCCATTGACTGTTATCTGGAGGCCATTGCGCTCGATCCGGAGAGTCCTGCCGTGGCTGCCAAGGAGATGCTGGATGATATCATGAGCTTCTATTGTAAGGACTACTACAATCCATAATAACCGACATGTGGACAACGGCAGTTTTGGTTTACTCCAAGCGTAAAGATAATTAGAACAAAAAGAATATGAGTAAGATTAAAGGGGCTATTGTAGTCGATACAGGGCGCTGCAAGGGATGTGCGCTCTGTGTAGTGGCTTGTCCTCAACATGTCATTGCATTAGCCGAGAAAAAAGTGAATGTGCATGGTTATCGCTATGTGGAAGCGGCTGTGCCAGATGCATGCGTGGGCTGTACTTCGTGCGCCATCGTATGCCCTGATGGATGTATTACCGTGTATCGTAAGAAGGAGAATGAATAATGGCTGAACAACAGAAACGTGAAATAACTTTGATGAAGGGTAATGAGGCGATTGCTCATGCCTGCATCAGATGTGGTGTGGATGGTTTCTTTGGCTATCCGATTACTCCACAGAGTGAGATTATAGAGACTTTGGCTTTGCTCAAACCTTGGGAGACTTCTGGTATGGTGGTACTCCAGGCTGAGAGTGAGGTGGCTGCCATCAATATGGTCTATGGCGGTGCGGGTGCTGGTAAGCGTGTGCTTACTACTTCGTCGAGTCCGGGTGTGGCTTTGATGCAGGAGGGCATTTCCTATATGGCGGGTGCCGAGATTCCGGGTGTCATCGTCAACGTGCAGCGTGGCGGTCCTGGACTGGGTACTATCCAGCCTTCGCAGGGTGACTATTTCCAGGCTACTCGTGGTGGTGGTAATGGTGACTATAATGTGATTGTATTGGCTCCGGCTTCTGTGCAGGAGATGGCTGACTTCGTGGACTTGGCTTTCACCTTGGCTTTCAAATACCGTAATCCTGCGATGATCCTGAGTGACGGTGTGATCGGTCAGATGATGGAGAAGGTGGTGCTTCCTCCTATGAAACCTCGTCGCACGGAGCAGGAGATTGCAGAGGAATGTCCTTGGGCTACCATCGGTCGTAAGAAAGACAGAAAGCCGAATATCATGACTTCCCTGGAACTGAAACCGGAAGTGATGGAGGAGCGCAATCTGATGATGCAGGAGAAATACAGGAAAATCCGTGAGACGGAGGTGCGCTACGAGATGCAGTGCTGTGAGGATGCCGACTATGTGATTGTGGCCTTCGGCAGTGCTGCCCGTATTGCGGAGAAGAGTATCGAGAGTGCTCGTGAGCAGGGTATCAAGGTGGGACTTTTCCGTCCGATCACGCTCTGGCCTTTCCCTACTCAGGAGATCCATCAGTTGGCTGAGAGCAAGAAGGGCATCCTCGTGGCAGAAATCAATGCCGGACAGATGGTAGAGGATGTGCGTCTGGCTGTGAATGGTTTGGTGCCTGTTGCGCATTTCGGTCGTTTGGGCGGTATTGTGCCTGAACCTGAGGAAATCGTGGAGGCACTCAAGCGATTAATTACTGAAAATATATAAATTATACATTATGAATGATATAATTTCACCAGAAAACTTAGTATATAAGAAACCGACACTGATGAACGATGTTCCGATGCATTATTGCCCGGGCTGTTCGCATGGTGTGGTGCATAAGCTTGTCGCCGAAGTGATAGAGGAGATGGGTATGGAGGATAAGACGGTGGGCGTTTGTCCTGTGGGCTGCGCCGTCTTCGCTTATCGTTATTTGGATATTGACTGGCAGGAAGCGGCTCATGGTCGTGCGCCTGCAGTGGCTACGGGTATCAAGCGTTTGTGGCCAGATCGTCTGGTATTTACTTACCAGGGTGATGGTGACTTGGCTTGTATCGGTACTTGTGAGACGATTCATGCCTTAAACCGTGGTGAGCATATTGCCATTATCTTCATCAATAATGCCATTTATGGTATGACGGGCGGCCAGATGGCTCCTACTACTCTGCTGGGTCAGAAGACGGCTACCTGTCCTTACGGTCGCCAGCCTGATCTTCATGGTTATCCGCTCAATATCACTGAACTTGCCAGTCATCTGACGGGTACTTGCTATGTGACCCGACAGAGCGTGGAAACTGTAGCGAGCATCAGAAAGGCTAAGAAAGCTATCCGCAAGGCCTTTGAGGCAAGTATGCAGGGCAAGGGTTCCAGTCTGGTGGAAATTGTTTCTACCTGCAACAGTGGTTGGAAATTATCTCCTGTGGAAGCTAATAAGTGGATGGAAGAGAATATGTTCAAGGAGTATCCTAAGGGAGACTTGAAGGATACGACGGGAATGTAAATGAGAAATGAGAAACGAGAAATGAAGACAGAAATTATTATATCTGGGTTTGGTGGTCAGGGTGTTCTCTCTATGGGAAAAATCCTGGCTTATTCTGGACTGATGGAGGATAAAGAGGTGACTTGGATGCCTGCATACGGTCCGGAACAGCGTGGCGGTACGGCGAATGTGACGGTGATTGTGAGTGATGACCGTATCTCTTCGCCTATCTTGAGCCATTATGATGTGGCTATCGTACTGAATCAGCCTTCGCTCGATAAGTTTGAATCGAAGGTTAAGCCGGGCGGTGTGCTGATCTATGATGGCTATGGTATCATGAATCCTCCGCAGCGTAAGGACATCACCGTGTATCGTATTGATGCGATGGACAAGGCGGCTGAGATGAAAAACGCAAAGGTGTTTAATATGATTGTGCTGGGTGGTCTGCTGAAGGTTTGTCCTGTGGTGAGCACTGACGGTCTGAACAAGGCACTCTTCAAGTCGTTGCCTGAGCGCCATCATGGTTTGATTCCACTCAATATGAAAGCGGTGGAAGAGGGCATGAAAATCATAGAAAAAATGTAAGTGTGATATAAGTCCTGTTCGTGCAAGGCGAGAACAGGCTTAAGGGTCTAAAAAAAAAGTCCCACAGATTTCACAGATATCCACAGATTTATTTCTCTTCAAAAGATCTGTGTTAATTTGTGAAATCTGTGGGACTTTAATATTTCATTGGTCTATGAAAGACCTATGTAAAGTCCGTGAGATCTGTGGGGCTATATATTTTACTTATTTTCTGCATCAATAGCCTTAATCTTCTGTTTTACCAGTTCGAGATCATCCTTGAGCTTCTGCACCTTGCGGTTCATTTCCTCTACGAGACTGTTGCCCTTCTTGCTGGCAGCATTGAGGAAGCCGAGGTTGTTCTCATAGGTGGTGATATCGCTGCGCAACTGGTCGTAGCGGCGCAAGAGTCGTCCACGCTCGTTGTCCAAGGCATCAGAACCCTTCTCTGCCACATTCTTCAGATTGCTCTTGAAATTGTCGAGACGGCGCTTGGCGTTGCTGATGTGCAAGTCCTTATAGATCTTGTCGAGTACTTCGTGATACTCCTTGTAGATATTGTCCTTTTCCTTGAAAGGCACATGACCGATGGAGTTATATTCCTCTGTCAGCTTCTGCAGTGCCTGCTGCACGTTCTCTACAGGGTTTTCGAGCAAGTCCTTCAGCTTAGCCACTACTTCGCGCTTCTTCGCCAAGTTGCTGTGCTCCGTGTTTCTGGTGCCCGCATTAGCCTTGTTGCGAGCCTCGAAGAATTTGTTGCAAGCATCGAGGAAGTCCTTCCAGAGCAGTTCACCCTGTTTGCGAGGCACAACGCCCACGGTCTTCCATTCTTTCTGCAGTGCGATAATCTTGTCGCCCGTCTTCTTCCAGTCTGTGCTATCAGCAAGTTCCTGTGCCTTCTTGACGAGTTCCTGCTTCTTTTCCAAATTGCTGGAATATTGCGATTTCAGTTCCTTGAAGAACGCAGCCTTCTTGCTGAAGAACACGTCATTGATGGTGCGGAAGCGTTCAAAGATCTTCACGTTCATCTTCTGAGGAGCAAAACCGATTTCACGCCATTCCTGTTGCATAGCGATTACCTCCTTGGTAGTCGTTTCCCACTGGGCAGCAGTCTTGATGGCATCCAGGTCGATCGCCTCCAACTTTTCGCAGAGCGCAGTCTTCTGTTCGAGGTTCTTCTCCTCCTTAGAGCGGATTTCCTCAAAGTACTGCTGGTGCTTCTTGTTGATCACGGTGCTTGCCGCCTTGAAACGGCTCCAGATCTGCTCGCGCAATTCCTTGGCAACAGGACCGATTTCGCGGTACTGCTGGTGCAAGTCCTGCAACTGGTGGAAGGCAGAGATGACATCCGGCTCCTCGTCGAGCTTTTCAGCAGCTTCGCAGAGTGCGGTCTTAGCCTCGAGGTTTTTCTTGAAGTCATATTCACGTGCCTCGCTGTTGAGTTTCAGAAGGTCGTAGAACTGCTCCACGTAGAGCTGGTAGTTGCGCCACAGCTCATTAGCCTTGTCGGCAGGCACGGTCTTGATTTCCTTCCATTCCTGCTGCAGGGCCTTGAAGTCATTATATGATTGGTTAGCTTCCTCAGGAGAGGTAGTCATAGCCTTGATCTTTTCTATAATCTCAAGTTTTTTTGCTAAATTTTCCTGCTTTTCCTCTTCCTGTTCGAGGAAGATCTTGGCGCGTTTTTCCTTGATGATCTGCATTTCAGCCTTGAAAGCTTCTTCTGTGTCATCAGGTAGGAGTACGAATTTTTCAGGATCACCACCTTTTTCCAGATACTCCTTGGTTTGAGCATCCCGTTCTGCGAGGTGAAGTTTGTAGAAAGTTGTCTTCAGGTGGTCGAGCTCTTCCTTATTAGGAGCTTCGGCACTGCGAGCGATTTCTTTCACTCTTTCGAGCACTTCCTGCTTGGTGGCATACGCCTTCTTGGCAGGTTCTTCCATGGTTCCCTGTAACAGGGCATTTTCTTGAGAGTCCATCATTTCACTGTATTTAGTTTATGATTCGATTTCTTGGCAGATAACGGTGTTGCTATCTGCCACATACACACACAATAATTTTGCAAACTTAAGTAAAAAAAGCGAAAAATCCTAATTTTATTTTTTATTTTTACTTTTATCTTCGCTTTTTTATGTTTTTTTATCATTATTTTTCTGACTTGTTGTGTTCTTCTTGCTCTGTGCCCCTGCGCTATGCGGGGCTCGGCTCCTTCCTTAGAGCAAGCGCTTATAGCGCAGGAATCCCCACGTAAGGCCTGATACGACGATAGAGATGAGGATGGCAATGCCAAAACCGATGGAACTGTCTTCCATGCCGTTGATGAGGTTCATTCCGAAGAAGGAGGAAATCAGGGTAGGCAACATCATGACGATACTGATGGACGTCAAGGTACGCATCGTGGTATTCATGTTGTTGTTGATGATGCTGGAATAGGTGTCCATCGTGGATTCCAGAATATCTGAATAGATATTGGTGGTTTCACGCGCCTGGGTCATCTCGATGTTGACGTCCTCAATCAGGTCGGCATCCAACTCATCCACCTGGAGTTTGAACTTCAGTTTAGACAGCAGGTTTTCATTGCCTCGGATGGAGGTAATGAAATAGGTGAGGGAATCCTGCAGACGTGAGAGACCGATCAGGCTTTCATTGTTGACACCATGATCCAGATTGCGCTTGGCTTTCTCGATGAGCGAGTTGATCTGCTTGAGTCGCTTCAGATACCATACGGCAGAGGAGAGGAAGAGACGGAAAATCATATCCACATAGTCGGTGAAGCCTTCACCTCGTTTCTGCTGGAAACTCACGAAATCAATCATCATATTGGTTTCGTAATAGCAGACGGTGATGGTGACATCCCGCTTGTGGATGATACCCAATGGCACGGTAGTATAAGGAGTGCGGCTTCTGATTTCCTTGACATAAGGAATACGGAGGATGATGAGCATCCAGCCATCGTCGTATTCGTAGCGGGCACGCTCATCGGTATCACTGATGTCCGAGAGGAAATAATCAGGGATTTTGAATTCGTCTTCCAGCAAGCGCTGGTCTTCGTCGGTTGGACAAGTTACTTGTATCCAGCAGTTAGGCTGCCATTCATTGATAGCCTGCAGATGATTCTCTGTATTCCAATATGTTCTCATTGTTGCTAATCTCCACAAAATAAAAGTTTGGGGTATGGAGATTAGCTATCCCCCAAAGCGGTGAATGGGTTTCTTTCTGCTGAATCTCCACGCCTACAATTCATTGTTGTTGTCCGCGTGATAATCGTCCATTTGTTTAATATTTAAAATTCCGGCTGCAAAGGTAATTAAAATAAACCAAAATGGCAAAAATAAAGCCGGGAATTTTCTTCCCGGCCCTATATTTTTAACCTTTTTGTAAATTATTTGGTTGGAATCTCGGCAAGCAACTGCTTCATGAGATTCCAGAATGGTGCTACACAACTGATCTGGCAACGCTCAAACTGGGTGTGAGGGCTGCAGAGGGTAGGACCGAAGGATACGACATCGAGGTGTGGATATTTGCCCAAGATGATAGAGCACTCCAATCCGGCATGAACTGCCTGCACCTTGCCGTCTTCGCCGTTCTGCTCCTTATATACCTTGAGTACATGCTTCAGAATGTCACTGTCTGGGTTTGGATTCCAACCGCCATAGCTGCCGCTGAATTCCACCTTCATGCCTGCCATAGAGAAGCAGCTCTCAAACATGGTGGCGATGTAAGCCTTGTAACCTTCGTGTGATGAACGGGCGAGAATCTTGATGGTTGCCTTTCCTTCGCCAATCTCTACGATGGCAAGGTTGGATGAGGTTTCTACGATTTCTGGCATAGATGGAGCCATGCGCAATACACCGTCGTGGCAAGCATAGATGGCATCTACGAGATTGTCCTGTATCTCCTGTGGTACTTCCATCTTAGGAGTCTCTACGTTCTCTGTGAAGAATTCTATCTTCTCGATGTTCTCGATACCCTTGAATTCATCCTGGAGTTCTTCCTTCCAGTCTGCTACCAAGTCCTGAAGTGCCTCTACGTTCTCCTTTGGCAAGGTGAGTACAACCTCAGCCTCGAATGGGATGGCATTGCGCATATTACCTCCGTTCCAGGAAGCAAGACGAGCGTCGAGTTCGGCAATGGCTTCACGTACGAAACGAACCATGCATTTGTTGGCGTTGGCACGACCTTCGCAGATTTCGATACCAGAGTGACCGCCCTTCAAGCCCTTCAGGGTTACCTTGACAGCAGCATCTTCCTGGTCGGTTTCTACTTCCTTGTAGTCGAGGGTTGCTGTAATATCAATACCACCTGCGCTACCGATGACGAATTCACCCCAAACCTCTGTATCGAGATTGAGCAGGATGTCGCCGTTCAGTTCACCTTCAGGGAGTTCGTTGGCACCAAACATACCAGTCTCTTCATCGCGTGTGATGAGACCCTCTACCGGACCGTGCTGCAAGTCTTTTGCCTCCATGACAGCCATGATAGTAGCCACGCCCAGACCGTCGTCGCTACCGAGGGTAGTACGGTTGGCATGAACCCAGTCGCCATCGATGATCGTCTCGATAGGATCGGTTTCAAAATTGTGCTTGCTGTCTTTTGCTTTCTGAGGCACCATATCCATGTGCGCCTGCAGGATAACGCCCTTGCGGTTCTCCATACCAGGAGTAGCAGGTTTGCGCATCACGATGTTGCCTGCAGGATCCTGGAAAGCCTCTACACCAGCTTCCTTTGCCCAGTTGAGCAAGTAAGCCTGAATTTTCTCCAAATGTCCTGAAGGACGTGGAACTTGTGTCAATTTGTCGAAGTTACGCCAGATTTCTACTGGGTTCAGATTCTTAATTTCAGCCATAATACTTTTATTTAATTAGAAATACTTTTTAAAACTTTCTCATTTTTTTATCCGTGAATGAGAGCGAAATCCATGCATAGATGCCCAGCAGGATGACGAGCAGGGTCTGGATGGAGTGGACGATTAGCACGAAGAACAGGGCATCGTTTGATGAAATACCATAGAGAATGAGCATCGTCTTTACGGCAAAATGCCAAGGCCCAGCTCCGTTCGGAGTAGGCACTACTACGGCGATACTGCCGATGATGAAAGTCACCAGTCCGCACATCACGCTGAGATGACTGGTTGCCTCAAAGCATTGGAAGGTGAGGAAATAGTGCAGGAAATAGCAGAGCCAGATGCCCAGGGTGAAACCGATGAAAAGCGGTACGTTCCTCACGCCCTTGAGCGATGCAACTCCCTGCCAGAGTCCCTGAAGGGTGGCTTTCACCTTATTATATATAGAAAGTTTCTTGAGCAGGAAGTGCAACAGGATGAGAATGGCTATGCCGCAAATGGTAGTAACGATGTATCCCGTGGCAGTAAACTGGTGCAGGATGCTTTCCATGCTGGTGCCTGTCTTGTCGAAGAAATTGAGGAACACCGGTATCTGCAGGAGAAAAACGCAGCCGGCAATGAGCAAAACCAACAGAGAGTCGATGATGCGCTCAGTTACCACGGTGCCCAAGGACTTGGGGAATGAGATTCCCTCCCAGCGTTTCAGTACACCGCAGCGGGCAAACTCTCCGATGCGAGGCACCAGCAGACTTAGGGCATAACTCATGAAAATGGAGTTGACGCTGACGCTACTTCGAGGGTGTTCTCCAATGGGGTCGAGTGTCTGTTTCCATCTCCAGCCACGGAAGGCCTGTGCCAGAATACCGAACGGAAAGGAAAGGAGCATCCAGGTCCAGTTCATCTTGTGCAGCAGAACGTCTTTTACCTGCTGGAAATCGAATCCACGGTACATCCAGTAGAGGATAGCGCCTCCCAAGAGGAGTGACCAACCCACCTTCAATATATTGTTTATCGTCTTCTTGATATTCATAGTTGGTGCAAAGGTACGATTTTTATCCGCAATAGCGAATGAAAAACATTACTTTTTAGCATGTAAGTGATTAATTTTAGCATAAATAAACATCAGAAGCGCTTTCCCGCTCCATGAATCTTGGCCTCCAGCACCGTCTGTTCTGGTGCTGATTTTGTGAAAAGTTGATAATTTAACAGGGTTAACAGTATGAATATCAAAAAAAAATAGTAAATTTGCAGAATTATTGGGTGATTTGTCGCATTGCATGGTCGAAAAGGGAATGAGGCGCATCACTTCTTGAAAACAACTTATAAATTAGCATGAAAGCGGTTAAACCAAAGAAAAATCTCGGTCAGCATTTCTTGACCGACCTGAATATAGCTAAGCGTATTGCCGATACGGTGGATGCTTGTCCTGATATTCCTGTGCTGGAAATAGGTCCTGGCATGGGCGTTCTTACTCAGTATCTTGTGGAGAAACCTCGTCTGGTCAAGGCTGTGGAGATCGACTCAGAATCGGTGGCTTATCTGCATGAGAATTTCCCTCAGCTTCAGGATCGTATCATCGGTGAGGATTTCCTGCGCATGGATCTCAACCGGATTTTTGACGGAGAGCAGTTTGTGCTTACCGGCAACTATCCTTATGATATTTCCTCTCAGATTTTCTTCAAGATGCTCGACTACAAGGAACTCATTCCATGCTGTACGGGTATGATTCAGCGAGAAGTGGCTTTGCGCATTGCTTCAGAACCAGGAAACAAGGCCTATGGCATCCTGAGTGTCCTGATACAGGCTTGGTATGATGTGGAGTATCTCTTCACGGTGGATGAGAGCGTGTTCAATCCGCCTCCAAAGGTGAAGAGCGCCGTCATCAGAATGACCCGCAATGATGTGAAGGAATTGGGGTGTGATGAAAAACTCTTCAAGCGCCTCGTCAAGACTGTGTTCAACCAGCGCAGGAAAATGCTCCGCGTCAGTCTGAAACAGATGTTCCCGGGAATGACTCCACGTGAGGATTTCTATACTACAGACATCATGACCAAGCGCCCGGAACAGCTCACTATCCAGCAGTTTGTGGAACTCACCAACTATGTGGATGAGGAACTGAAACGCCTGGAAAGCGCAAAATAATTAGCTGATAATTTGGCTAATTGATAAGAAATGCCTATTTTTGTGGCGGAAAAGAAGTCCTATGGGCGGAAAAGAAATAGAAACTAACAATAACAAGTAATAAAATAAAGAATTATGATAGACGTAAAAGAAACTTTGAGTTCAGCAGGTGAGCGTATGGAGATGGCAGCGATGTATCTCGCAGAGGAGCTCTCTCATATTCGTGCAGGACGTGCCAATGTGGCTATCCTCGATGGTGTAAGAGTCAACAGCTATGGCAGTATGGTACCGCTCAATCAGGTGGCTAATATTACTACTCCTGATGCCCGTACCATCGCTATCCGCCCTTGGGACAAGAAGGCCATCAAGGATATCGAAAAGGCGATTATGGACAGTGGCGTGGGTATCACTCCTGAAAACAATGGTGAAATCGTGCGCCTGGGTATTCCTCAGCCAACTGGTGAGCGCCGTAAGGAACTTGTGAAGCAGTGTGGCAAGATTGCTGAGAAGGCTAAGGTGGAGGTGCGCAATGTGCGTAGCGAAATCAAGGACAAACTGAAGAAGGCTATCAAGGACGGTCTTTCTGAGGATTTGGAGAAGGACGCTGAGAACGAGTTGCAGAAATTGCACGATAAATACATCAAGCAGCTTGAAGCACTGATGGCTGATAAGGAAAAGGAAATTATGACCGTCTAGTCTTACTGACTCTTTGACAATCATTATTGCAGTGAGTAGATGAAAGGACTTGTCATCAAAAATACAGGAAGCTGGTACACCGTCAAAACTGACGATGGCCAGCTTATTGAAAGTAAAATCAAGGGTAATTTCAGATTGAAGGGCATCCGCAGTACCAATCCTGTGGCTGTGGGTGATCATGTGGAAATTATCACCAATCAGGAAGGTACGGCTTTTATTTCTGCTATTGAGGATAGGCGTAATTATATTATCCGAAAGTCGCCTAATCTCAGTAAACAGAGTCATATCCTTGCCGCCAACGTCGATCAGGCCTTGTTGGTGGTCACCGTCAACTATCCGCAGACTTCCACCACTTTTATTGATAGATTCTTGGCCAGTGCCGAGGCTTATAGCGTGCCGGTCGTCCTTGTGTTTAATAAGCACGACCTTCTCTCTGAAGAGGAATTGCATTATGAGAAGATGATGTGTACGCTCTATGAGACCGTGGGCTATAAGTGTGTTGAGATTTCTGCCGAAACGGGAGAGGGCGTGGAACAGTTGTTCCCTATCCTGAAAGACAAGATTTCTCTTCTGAGCGGCAATAGTGGTGTGGGGAAGTCAACGCTCATCAACCGCCTGATTCCTCATGCTTCCCAGCGTACTGCAGAAATCAGCGATGCGCACAATACGGGTATGCACACCACCACATTCAGTGAGATGATTGAACTGCCTGGTGGTGGTTATCTGATAGATACTCCGGGAATCAAGGGCTTCGGTACGTTTGATATCGAGAAAGAGGAACTGACCAGTTATTTCAAGGAAATCTTCCATTTCTCCAAAGATTGTCGTTTTTCCAACTGTACGCATACCCACGAACCGGGTTGTGCGGTCATCAAGGCGGTGGAAGATCACTTCATTGCCGCCAGTCGATACCAGAGCTACTTGTCCATGCTCGAAGACAAGGACGAGAACAAGTATCGTGAGGCGTTTTGAGAAAATGAGAAATGAGAAGTGAGAAATGAGAAATGAGAAGTGAAGAACGAAGAATAAAGGAACATATTCATGGCAAAGCAAGAACAGAAGGACATCAAGCAACGTATTGAGCAGGGTGAGTTTGCTCAGAGTGCAGAGATCAGTGCAAGCTATCTGGATGAGGATATTCTCATCATTGATAATATCAAGGTACTTGCCAATCCTGATCCTGTGAGACTCCAGATGAATATGATTGCTTCTTGCCAGAAAGGAAATCTGAAGATGGAGGTAAATGGTAAGACGGTGGAAGTGGGCAAAAACGATATCTTCGTTTGTCCGCCTAATTCTGTTGTGGATATCATTGAGTTTTCATCGGATTTCACCTGTGTGGCTCTCTGTGTCACCAACCATGGTATGCAGAATATCCTAAGATCACATATCAATGTGTGGAATCGCGCCATGTATGTGGACAAGGTTTCTGTCATCAGGATGACGAGCGAGGAAATGCTGTTCTATGCCAAGTTTACAGAACTGGTGCGTCTCTGTCTGGATGAAGAGCACATGGAGCATTCTTCCTGGAATCCTTATCGCCGCGAAATTGTGGAAACCTTATTGAAAACGGCACTTCTCGCCCTTTGTAATGCTTTCACGACCGAGGTGGCTGATGTAGCTAAAAACAATTCTTCTACTTATGATATATTCGACAGATTCCTGGTGATGCTGCAACAGAATGAGGTGAAACACAAACCAGTGGACTTCTTCGCCCAGCAGTTGTGCATTACCCCGAAATACCTTTCCATCGTCTGCAAGCGCCATAGCAATAAGACGGCTATAGAATGGATTACTGAATACACGCTTGCGGATATCACTTACTACCTGCGCTCCACCAATAAGTCTATCAAGGAAATATCAGGTATCTTAGGCTTTTCCAATACCTCGTTCTTCGGTAAGTATGTAAGGGAACATTTCAAGATGTCGCCGCTGAAATACAGGATGAGCCTGAGAGGTAATAATAAAAATGAATAATAATTAATATAGAAATCATGGATAATAGAAAAGTAGCCCTCATTACGGGTATTACGGGTCAGGACGGCTCTTATTTGGCAGAGTTACTATTAGAGAAAGGTTACGATGTGCATGGCACGATTCGCCGCTCTTCTACTGACTACCGTGAGCGTATCGCTCATCTGGAAGGTAAACCTAATTTCCACCTTCATTATGCCGACTTGGGCGACTCTATGAGCATCATTCAGGTGATGAACAAGGTGAAACCAACCGAAGTTTATAACCTCGCCGCTCAGAGCCACGTTCAGGTAAGTTTTGACTCTCCTGAGTTTACAGCCGATGTAGATGCTACAGGTGTGCTCCGTATCTTGGAGGCTATCCGCCAGTGCGGTCTGGAGAAAACCTGCCGTATGTATCAGGCTTCCACATCCGAGCTTTATGGCAAGGTAGAGGAGGTTCCTCAGAACGAGAATACACCATTCCACCCATATTCTCCATACGCCGTAGCCAAGCAGTACGGTTTCTGGATTGTCAAGGAGTATCGTGAGGCTTACAATATGTTCTGCTGCTCTGGTATCCTCTTCAATCATGAAAGTGAGCGCCGTGGCGAGACTTTCGTTACCCGCAAGATTACTCTTGCTGCAGCCCGCATCAAACAGGGTAAGCAGGAGAAACTCTATCTCGGCAACTTGGATTCTTTGCGTGACTGGGGTTATGCGAAGGACTATGTAGAGTGTATGTGGCTTATCCTCCAGGCAGAAAAGCCAGAGGACTTTGTCATCGCTACCGGTAAGCAGCACTCTGTAAGAGAGTTTGCCCAGTTGGCTTTCCATCATGTAGGTATCGAACTGAAGTGGGAAGGCAAGAATGAGAACGAGAAGGGTATCTGCGTAGAAGGTCCTGAGAACCTGATTGGCAAGACCCTCGTAGAGGTTTCTCCAGATTTCTACCGTCCAACAGATGTTGTCAATCTCTGGGGTGATCCAACCAAGGCAAAGGCAAAGCTCAACTGGAATCCTAACACCACCTCTTTCGAGGAATTGGTGAAGATCATGGTAGAGAGCGATATGGCCAAGGTTGCTGCCGAGGATGCAGGTCAGAAGGTTCGTTGCAACCTCGTGGAATATCTTGAGAAGGGTATCGTAAAGTAATCATCTGATTTTTTCATAATGATATAAAGGGTGTGGCATCAGTCACACCCTTTTTTTGTTCTGAAGGGTCTCATAAACTTCCCCACAAAGTTCTCATAAGCTTCCCCACAAACTTGCTCCACAAACTTCTCCATAAACTTCCCACAGATTTCACAGATTTACACAGATTTTTTTTGCTTCAAAAGATCTGTGTAATTTGTGGAACTTCATAATCTCTGCGAAGTTTATCTAAGATCTGTGTAAATCTGTGAAATCTGTGGGACTTAAAAAAACAACGGTCTATATGGAAACTATGCAAATCTGTGGGGCTTAAAAAAATCAGCGGTCTATATGGAAACTATGCAAATCTGTGGGATTTTATGTTTTATCTGATGAAAATGCTGGAATTTGTGGGAAAAAGTCAGAAAAAGGCGACAGATAAATGTAACAAATCGGTAAAAAGGTGCTAAAAATCGTTCATTTGCAGCAAATTGAATGATTTTGCTATTTTATGAACGATAAGTGCTAATGCCTTTTTGATAAAGTTACTATCTTTGCAGCGTGAAAACAACAATATATTTTAAGTTAATAGGTTTTAGGTTTATTTTTGTTTAGGTAGAATTTTGTACAAAGGAAAAAAACGAGAACGCTGTGACAGCGCCCTCGTTTTTTTGTTTTATCCCCTCCCTTTGATAGAGGATACCTATTTCCTTTTTCAATAAACTTAAAATGCTCTACTTGAGAAGCTTTGTATAGAACAGCCTCTTATACCAAGTGAGCGATGATTTCCTCGCGAGAAGCAGGAAGCATATCGATCACAGGAATCTCTGGCATTGTGTAGCAACCTGGTTGCAGGCGCATAGAAGCACGAGCTACGTTCACCAATACCTGTGCAGTAAGAGCAGGGTTGTTGATGCTCATGTTGAACTCGAAGCGCTGGTTCTGTGTCTTACCAGAAACACCCTTGCGAATCAGGTTCACACCATGACCCATATCCTTCACGTCGTCAACAGAAGCTACTGCGAATACGTGAGTCTCATCGTTAGCGAAATAAGGGTCTGCTTTGATTTCTGCAGTAACAGCCTCAAGAGTAGCACCTTCTTCCAACTCTACATAAACCATACGACGGTGGATGCTTTCACCCAATGGGATGGTAACAGAGAGTGCATTCTTAACACCCTTCTTGCTTTTTACGCAAACAGAGTGACCCATGCTCATACCAGGACCGAAGTTGGTATAAGTCAAACCCTTTGGCGCAAGGCTCTCCATGAGTACACGTACGATAGAGTCTGAACCTGGATCCCAACCGGCAGAGATAACACTTACCTTGCCAGCCTTCTTGCAGTTCTCCATCTGCTTGGTGCGGTAGTCGAGGATGCTGGTGTGGATGTCGAAGCTATCAACGGTGTTGATGCCAAGAGCAACAATCTTCTCAGCATATTCTGGACATGAACGGGTAGGAGCAGCTAAGATGGCAACATCTACATCTTTCAACTTTGTGATGTCATCTACTACTTCATACTGAGCCAATTCAGCAGGTTTGTCCTTATCGCCCTGACGACGTACTATACCTGCAATCTCGAAGTCTGGAGCTGCCTCAAGAGCCTCTACAGAAAACTTACCAATGTTGCCGTATCCTACAACGGCTGCTCTGATTTTTTTCATTTCTTTTATTGTTGTTTATTGTTATTTATTATATTCTCAATTTTATTCTGAATCTATCCGAATTCTCTTCTGAACCGCCTCCAGACTTATCTGAATTCTCTTCTGAATCTTCATCTGGATTTATCCGAATTCTCTTTCGAATCTATTTCTTTGCAATTGTTTTTAGCATGACATTGCAATATCGTTTTGGCTTTATCTTTATTTCGGTTGCAAAATTATAGTTTTTCTTTGAGATAATGAACAAAATAACAGATTTTTAACTATCTGAATGTGCAAAAAGTAATAAAATCATATATATGGGGTGTTTATTGCTTGTAAATTGTAAGGTTAGCAACTTTCCACCTTATAATTTAATGTTTTTGTTGAAATATATGAATATTTGTTACTTTATTTGCGAGTTTGATAATTTAATGCTATATTTGCAGCCGAAGTGAGTGACGTATTTATATTTAAAGGAGAAGTAAATAGATGAAAAAAACAGTTTTAAGTTTAGGATTATTGCTCGCCGTTTCTCTTTCGGCTTTTGCACAGAATGAAACCGGACAGAAGAAGTCTGAGAATGGAATGGAACAGAAGAAAATGGAGAATGCAATGAAGGCTGTAGAGAAAGAACAGCAGGTTGCATTGTCTCATGCCGGTACTTTTGCCAATAGGTTTGAAACTTTTGTCAAGAGTGCTTCTACCAACAGGGAATTGTCTGATGCCCAGAAAGAAAAGTTAGACTCTACTTATCAGGCTTATCTGGATGAGTACAGTATAGTGAAAGATTCTATCAGCGATGAGGAAGTGCGCCGCGTAAGCAAAGCCAAGGTGGCTTACCAGAAACTGCAGGTGCGCAACTTTACTGACAAGACAACTGACCAGGTTGCTGATGTGGCTAATACGATAGGCGAAAAAGTCTCTAAGGTTTTCAAACGTACCAAGAAAAAAGTGCAGGGAGCCATAGAGGGTTTCAAAAAAGAATAATTAAGTAATTCCTGTTTTCTCTGAAAAAAAGGTCCCACAGATTTCACAGATTTACACAGATTTATTTTTTCCTTCAAAAAGATCCATATAAAATCTGTGTAAATCTGTGAAATCTGTGGGACTTTATTCTCTCAGCAGGTTCATATAAAACTCAGCGGGAGACTTTATTCTCTCAGCAGGTCCATATAAAACTCTGTGGGGACTTTTTTTCTGAGCTTTCCTTTATTTCTTTATGATTCTTTCCACATCTTCGATAGACCGGTTGAACGGACCATTGTGCTCCAGTTTGATGGTGCACATGGCAGCTGCAAATTTACCAGCTTCCGTGGGAGTTGCACCCTGCAGTCTCTTATACAGATAACCAGCCGAATAAGTATCTCCGCATCCTGTGGCATCTACCACCTCATGAGGAGGGTAGGCTGGAATCTCATAGAACTTATCATCTACATAGACAAGGGAACCTTCGCTGCCAAGGGTGATGATCACTTCGGTGACTCCCCAGGCATGAATCAGTTTCGCTGCCTCATGGGCATCTTTCAGACCCGTGATGGTTTCCATTTCTGTCTCGTTCACCTTCAGATAGTAGGTATGCTTCAGTACCTTCAACTTCTCTTTCCAGTCGATAGGATACACCTTTTCGTCTCTCACCTCGCGCAGATAACCCTGAACATCGATGGAAACCCTTCCCTTGCTAGACAGATATTCCACAACCTCTGTTGGAAAATCATCAGCCAACAGACTACCTAAATGGAAAACCTTGGCATCTACATGTTCCAACTGCTGGATGGTAAAAGGATCGGCCTTTGCCAATACGCGCTGTTTGCGCTCATTCTGATTTTCTCCATAGATATTCTCGAAGAACACTGTGTTGCGGGAGGCATTCATCGATACGTCGATGCCAGCTTTGAGCATCTTCTCTACTGGTTCCTTTTCTGTAGGATCCATGGCTGTAACCAGTGAAAAAGTTACATCCTTGGGAAGCTGGTTGATGGCATATGAGAAATAGAATGAGGTGCCGCCAGCCATATAGACGGTACGGTTTGGAGTCACAATCTTGTCTTTTGTGATGTGACCGATACAACAGATATCTTTCATTATAATCGTTTTTATTTCTGATGAGCTGAGCCTTCACAGGAGACTCACTTCTTTGTTCTTTTTGCAAAACGATTGCAAAGTTACTAAAAAACCGGGAAAAAGAAAAAGTTTTCTTACTGTTTCTGAGAAATAAAATCGATTTTATTTTGTTTTGTCCCTGATTCTGATTACCTTTGCACTCGAAATTGAATAAAAACTCAATAAAAACAACTATTGATAGATTTAGATCATGTGGTTTGATGGATTAATCAACGTACATTCGGCGGTGCAGGGCATCGTCATTCTTTCCTTGATTTGTACTTTGGGTCTTGCGCTTGGTAAGCTCCATATCAAAGGCATATCATTGGGAATCGCTTTCGTCTTTTTCGTGGGAATCGTAGCCGGACATCTCGGTCTGACTGTCGATCACAATATGCTGGAGTTTGCTGAAAGCTTTGGTCTCACCATGTTTGTCTATGTGCTCGGACTCTACGTGGGTCCTAACTTCTTTGGTTCCATGCGGCATGAGGGCATTTCGCTCAACCTCTGGAGCATGGCGGTCATCTTGGTGGGTACGCTCTTCTCGCTGCTGCTGTGCTGGGTGCTTCCTGTGAGTTTGCCGGATATGGTGGGCATCCTCTGTGGTGCTACTACCAATACACCTGCACTCGGTGCTGCCCAGCAGGCTTTGCAACAGTTGGGCATGCCGAGTGGTGGTGCTGCCTTGGGCTGTGCGGTCACTTATCCCTTGGGCGTCGTGGGCGTCATCTTAGCGATGATGCTGTTGCGCAAACTCTTTGTGAAGCCTGAGGATCTGCAAATCAGAAGCAATGATGATGACGACCATACTTCCATCGGACAGTATCTGATTGTGAATCCGGCACTCAATGGTAATACGATTGCAGAAATCTCCATGCTCACTCACCGTAAGTTTATCATCTCTCGTGTCTGGCGTGGTGAACAGGTGATTGTGCCACAAGCTGATACCGTGCTTCATACAGGCGATAATGTGCTGGTGGTGACGAATAAGGACGAGGTGTCTGCCATGCAGATTCTCTTCGGTAAGAAAGTGGATAAGGAGTGGAATAATGATAAGGTGGACTGGAATGCCATTGATGCTAAGGTGGAAAGCCGCATCATCGTGGTTACCCGTCCGGGACTCAATGGTAAGCGACTCGGACATCTTCAGATGCGCAACAGCTATGGTGTGAATGTGAGCCGTGTGCTCCGTGGTGATATCCGACTGTTGGCTACCGATGATTTGCGACTTCAGTATGGCGATCGTCTTACGGTAGTGGGCGATCCTACCAGTATCGACCATGTGGAACAGTTCTTGGGTAATGCTGTCAAGACACTCAACGAACCTAACTTGGGTGCTATCTTCCTCGGAATCATCTTAGGTCTTGCCGTTGGCACGATTCCGTTTAACATCCCTGGCATGTCGGCTCCGGTACGTCTCGGTATTGCCGGTGGACCTATCGTGATGGGTATTCTGATTGGTGCTTTGGGACCTCGTGTGCATTTCATTTCCTATATGACTCGCAGTGCAGGTTTGATGTTGCGCGAATTGGGTCTTGCCTTGTATTTAGCGTGCTTGGGTCTGGAGGCGGGCGGTCAGTTCTTCGAGACAGTTGTCCGTCCCGAAGGTCTGATGTGGGTAGGCATCGGCTTCCTCATTACACTGGTTCCTGTAGTCATTGTGGGTTTCATTATTCTGAAAACCAAGAAGTATGATTTCGGAAGCATCTGCGGCATTCTCTGTGGAAGTATGGCCAATCCGATGGCGCTGAACTATGCCAATGATACCTTGGAAGGGGATACACCAAGCATCACTTACGCTACGGTTTATCCCCTGGGCATGTTTGTCAGAGTGATTATCGCTCAGATTCTCATCATGTTCTTTGTCTGATAGCCATCTGTGTGGCTATCAGAAAAGAGTTGATTATCTGAAGAGGGAGAAGTTGACGCTGCCGTAACTTCTGTGCTCTAAAAATCTCGGATGGTCGGAGAAATCATGGTTTTTGCCATGCTCAAAAACGAAGATACCGTCCTCGTTGAGCAGTTCGCCGTTTAATACTAAGTCTGGAATCTTTGCCAGGTCTTCCAATGCATAAGGGGGATCGGCAAAGATGAAGTCGAACTTCTGGTGGCAGGATTTCAGAAAGCGGAATACATCGCCACGTACCAGAATATCCCTTTCTTCATTGAGTTTCTTGAAACATTGGCGGATGAAATTGGCATGGTCACGGTCTGCTTCTACGCTTACCACTTGCTTGCATCCGCGCGAAACGAGTTCCAAGGAGATGCTTCCTGTTCCTGCGAAAAGGTCGAGGGCAGTGGCATCTTCAAAGTCGATGTAACCCTGGAGCACATTGAAGATGTTCTCCTTGGCGAAGTCTGTAGTAGGGCGTGCCTTGAATGTACGGGGAATGTCAAAATGGCGTCCCTTATATTCTCCTGTAATGATTCTCATATTTCTTTTTGTTTATCAATCTGATTCTTTCTTTATTTGCTCAAGTATAGAGCTAACAGGTCGAATGGCATGCCTTTTATCTCTGTGATAGGGGCACGGTTGAACTCTGCACAAGGATTCAGCACATTCACCTTTCTGATATAGAGTTTGATGTTGTAGAGAAGCCATTCTTTGTCTGGAATATCGCCTACGAGATGCAGTTCGTCCTGCTGCTGGTCCATTCCCAACTGTTTCCATACATACATCATGAAATAGATGGCATCCTTTGGGTGGGGTGCCTCGAATGAATTGAAGAACTTGAAACGGTTCTTTTCAAAACTGAAGATATCCACCTTCTTGTCATGGAAATAGGCAAACAACTTACGTCTGATTCCTGCGAAACTGCGCTGGTGAAGGTAGTTCCATACGGGTTGAAGGATTGGGGTGAAGCGCACATTGCTGAAATTGTCTTCTACCACCAATTTCAAGTCCTTGTTGATAGGGAAGATAGCCACAACATTCAGTGATGGCTGCACCCGATAGTGAAGAGCATCACTGCCGTGCTTCGTGAAAGCATGCTGGTAGAGGGTGGCGAGGTCTTCCTCCTTGAATTCTTCTACCGGTACGATGAGTACTGGGGTATCTATATAGACTCTTACCTTCGAATATCCTCTTTGCAGCAAGTCACTCTCCTTGAAAGCCTGACGCAGGTTTGCCGCCATGGAGACTCCACTTTTCACCGTGTAAGGTTCGTATATCACTTGATGCTCGGCTTCTCTGTCCACGACGGAAAAGCTGAGTGTATTGTTGCTCACGCGGATAGTGAGTCGGGCTTGTTGCCAATTCTTGTTGTTACCAGTTACCTGCATTGTTGTTGTCTGTTGTAATGTCACCTATCTTTAGTCCAGGATATGCTCCTGAAATCATTGCTTTGTCTATGAGTTCCTGTACGGCATTCTCGTCCAGTCCGTTGAGGAAGTCTTCATAAGAGGCACCGCATTCCATCAGCGGAATCTGCTTGCCGCTCTTGCTGACGATGGTTGTGGCAGAGAGTGTAAACTTCTTGCCGTCAGAATAGGGGATATACTGTAGGGATTCCTGCAGATATTTTCCCTTGATGAGCGTCTGGAAATCCCCCGAATAGCCTCCGTGCCGTGCCTTATATCTCTCTTCTGCCGTACGTATTTTCATAAGTGTTTCCTTCACCGCCTTTTCCCGTTCTTGTTGGGCAGACTGGAAACGGAGCGGCTGAGAGATACTCAGCGTGCAGAGTACTAAAAGCACGATGACGCATGCCCCCAATATATAATTTATGTTTATTTTTCGTTTCATTTCAAAAAGTATTGTTACTTTTGCAAGTGCAAAGATACAAAATGTTTTTGAAATATGGTCAAAGAAGAGTTAAAATATCAGATATTACAACAATTTGGGTTTCAGCCTACTTCTGAACAGGCGCATGCCTTGGAGGTTTTTGCTCAATTCCTCACAGATACGACCCCTCATTGTGCGATGATTCTGCGGGGTTCTGCGGGTACGGGTAAGACTTCCCTCTCGGGTGCTATCGTACGTACTTTGCAGGCTATCCGTCAGAAGGTCATGCTTTTAGCTCCTACGGGTAGGGCGGCTAAGGTTTTTTCGCTCAACAGCGGTTGCCCTGCCTATACCATTCATCGCCGTATCTACCGTGAGAAATCTTTTGCCGGTGTGGATGGAAAATTCAATCTGAATGATAATCTCTATACCGACACCTTGTTTATGGTGGATGAGGCTTCCATGGTTTCTAATCTCGGATTGGGCGATGGCAATTTCGGTAGTGGCTTTTTGCTGGACGACCTGGTGCATTTTGTTTATCAGGGACGCAACGACCGTCTGATGGTTATCGGTGACAAGGCTCAGCTGCCGCCGGTGGGGGAGGAGGAATCTCCTGCTCTTCAGGCGATGATGCTGGAGGGCTATGGACTAAAAGTGTACGAGTGCGACCTCAATGAGGTGCTTCGTCAGAGTCAGGAGTCCGGTATCTTGTATAATGCTACGGTCATTCGCCAGATGATTACCCATGATGATATCACCCAGTTGCCTCTCATCCGCTTCCAGGGTTTTGCCGACATTGTGATGATGCCGGGCAATGAACTCGTGGAGAGTCTTGCCAACAGTTATTACCAGGTAGGACAGGATGAGACGATGGTGATTACGCGCAGCAACAAGAGGGCGAATATCTATAATAATGGCATCCGCAATATGGTACTCGACCGGGAGGAAGAACTCTCCGGCGGTGATATGCTCATGATTGTGAAGAACAATTATTATTGGACAGAAAATGAGCGGAAGCAGATGAAGGCTTCGGACGATACGCCTGAAGTGAGAAAGGAACTGCAGTCAATTCCTTCTTTCTTAGCGAATGGTGACCGGGCGAAAGTATTGCGGGTGCGCCGCCATCTGGATCTTTATGGTTTTCATTTTGCTACACTCCTGCTCCAGTTTCCCGACTATGATAATTATGAAATCAGCGTAACGGCATTGTTGGATACCTTGCAGAGTGAGGCTTCAGCCCTTACCCGTGAGCAACAGGAACAGCTTTTCCGTGGGGTAGAGGAAGACTATCAGGATATTCCGCTGAAGGCAGACCGCATGAAGGCTATCCGAGAAGACCAGTACTTCAATGCCGTGCAGGTGAAGTATGCCTATGCCATCACTTGCCACAAGGCACAGGGTGGACAGTGGGAACATGTCTATGTAGATCAGGGATATATGACGGATGATATGTTGACGCCTGATTATATCCATTGGCTTTATACCGCCTTTACCCGTGCCAAGAGTAAACTCTTCTTAGTGAATTGGCCTAAAACACAGACGCAGGCATGAAGAGTTCCCTGCGCTGGAAATAATTTTTGCTTGGGCAGGGAGAAATTTTTCCTTGCCCAGCCAAAAATAAAAGTGGGGGTAGGTGGGTATATAAAAACGAAGAATCCGAAACCTAATTAAAGGAATCGGATTCTTTATTTTTTGAGTTGTTTTGGGAAAAGTGGGTGGTGATGGATTCGAACCACCGAAGGCATAGCCAGCAGATTTACAGTCTGCCCCATTTGGCCACTCTGGTAACCACCCTTGCTCTATGTTTTCAAAAGCGAGTGCAAAGGTAGTGTTTTTATTTCATTCCACCAAATTTTTCTGCAACTTTTTTCTCTTTTTCTTCAAAAAACTTCATTTTCCCCTATAAAATCCACATTTTCTCCTTCCTTTTCCCTCCTTTTCCCGACTTTGAAGAACTGCTGCCATGGCGATGCACCCAAGTCTTCGGCAGCTTCTATATAACTGCTCGTTATAAAATTTGCGTGCAATGTTACTCATTTTCCAATCAATATTGAATAAAATGCTGGAAAAATTGTATCTTTGCAACCGGTTTGACACAAAGATAGGGATATTCCTGTATTTATATACATTTTTATGATTGTAACTGTTGAATGGATGGAAAAATGGTTCAGGTTCTTCGACGACGAGTACTTCGGAGGAAAGTTGCCTACACCTGAATTGGGGGTTACCCGGGCCAAGACCAGGCTCGGGCAGATGGCGTATAAGAGAGCTACCCGATGGGGACGTACGAAACTTTATGATTTTAAGATTTCTATGTCCACCTATTATGATATGACAGAGAAGCAGGCCAAGAGTGTGCTCCTTCACGAGATGATACATTATATGATTGGTTATACCGGACTGAAAGATACGTCTTCGCATGGGCTTGTCTTTCGGGGACTGATGGATAAACTGAACCGCACCTATGGCTGGGATATCCGGGTGATGACTTCTACCAAGGGATGGAAGGTGAGCGAACAGGTGGTCAAAAAGAAAAAGGCACAGGGTCCGCAGACCTATCTGATCTTAGCAATAGAAATGCAGGATGGCAAGCATTATCTCTCACGGGTCAATCCCAGTTTTGCCCGTCGTATCGAAGGTCAGTTGGTGAAACTTCGGGAGGTGAAATCGCATTGTTGGTACACCACCCAGGAAAACTACTTTGAGGATTATCCGCAGGTGCGCAGTCTCCGTGGTCGTCGCATTTCAAAAGCCGATTTCGATCGTCTGCTGAATGTCTTGACTCCTTTTCATTTCTGATATTTCATCGTCCCACAGATTTCACAGATTTCACAGATTTATTTTACTTCAAAAAGATCTGTGTAATTTGTGGAACTTTATAATCTCTGCGAGGTTTATCTAAGATCTGTGTAAATCTGTGAAATCTGTGGGACTTAAAAAAACAACGGTCTATATGGGAACTATGCAAATCTGTGGGATTTTATGATATCAGCAAGAGCCTTATAATCTCAGCAAAACTATGTGAAATTTGTGGGACTTTTCCTAAAAAATAAACAGTATCAGCGCAGTCAACAGATTTTTCAGGTGGAAATATTCGTGAAAAAACAATGTCTTGCGTATAAATTGACGAATTGAGCGAAAAATTACCGATTATTTTACATGATTTTTTATAAAAATATGCTACATTTGCAAATGTTATTTAATTTATGTAACTTCTTTTAATGATTTTGAAGTTCTTTAATTATCAAATATACATAAACTATGAAGAAAAAGCAAATGAAAGCAAGTCTATTACTTGTATCTTTATTGACGGCTGGTTTCTTGGTAACCGGGTGTACGAATGACGATTATGATTTTGACCAGATTGATGCTACAATGGGATTTGGTGGTGGTGAATTGGAAATACCTGCCAGTTCTACCATGAACATTCCTTTGTCTGATATTCTGGAACTCGAAGAGAATGGTAGTGTGAAGATTGCCGCAAACGGTGATTATCTGTTCCAGTTGACAGGTACGGATGCTACTACAGCTTCTCCTCAAATTTCTCCTATTCACTTGACGGGTAGATCTTATAACCATACGATTACCTTGGGCACCAGTTCTGCTGCCAAGGGTACCCGTGCTGCTGGTACTCATCTCAGTTTTGTATCTCCTAAGCAACTGATGTTCGTATATAATGGTACGGATGCTGCCGTGAAGAGCCTGAAAAGTGCTGAGGTGAATGGCGGAATCGAGCTGATTGTGAACCTCGCGCTCAATGGTCTTTCTTCTGCTATCGCCACGATAGATAAGGCAACCATCAACCTTCCTGGCTATCTGCAGATTTCTCAGGTCAGAGGTGAAGGCAATGGCGTTCCTATGGTCAACGGTTCGAAGATTACCGTGGAGAATGTTTCAACAAGCCGCGATCTCCGACTCACCATCAAGGCTAAAAAACTGGATTTCGCAAATCAGAATGATTATTATGGTAAGGTTGTCATCGGCAATAATGGCTCTATCCAGATGGACGGTTATTTCGACCTCGGTATTGAGGCTAATGTAACGGGTGTTCCTACATCTGCACTGTCCATCGGTGCCAACGTGAAAGTCAATGATATTACCTTGAATTCTGCTACCGGTATCTTCGACCCGGAAATCAATATCTCAAGCTTGGGTGATGTAGCTGTGACTGGCGTTCCGGACTTCCTTTCAGAAGATGGCGTAAGAGCTGACTTGGATAATCCTCAGATTATTCTTTCCATCAAAAATGATATGGATGCAGCGGCAAAGGTGAGTGCAAAGGTGATTTCTACCAAGAACGGTCAGAACTTGGCTACCGTGCAACTCCCTGAGATGCATATCTACAAAACTACTGTTACGCCTGTAACCAAGATCTGTATCTGCCGCCATAAGACTGCAGAACTGACTGCTCAGTATGGTGCTGCCAATGTATATGAGGTGAGCAACCTGGCTACGCTTATCAACAAGCATATTCCAGACCACGTACAGATTACCAATGTAGAGGCAAAGGCTGATCTCAGTCAGGAAATGACTATCAAGTTCGGAAACAATTACAAGGTTGAGCCAAGTTATGAGGTCTATGCTCCGTTGGCATTTGCCGAGGGTGCTGTCATCGAATATGCAGATGATTTCGACGGTTGGAATGATGATTTGGATGAACTGGAATTGGCAGAGGGTACTTATCTGCGTCTTACTGCTGATGCACAGAATCTGGTTCCTGCTACCCTCATCGTAGAGGCTACTCCACTCGGAGTGGGTGGTACAGACATCAGCAACCAGATAGAAGTGAATATCAAGCAGGGTACTGTGAAGGCATCTGCTGATGGTGTCAAAGCCGAGACTTCTCCGCTGGAAATCGAACTCCGTGAAAAGGTAAAGGGCGCATTGCAGAAACTCGACGGACTCTCTTATAAGGTAAAAGGTAAGGCAAGCCATGATGGAACTACCGTGACCGGCATCAACCTCAACTCTGAGAAGCATACCCTGAAGTTGGAAAACATCAAGGTGAAACTCGTGGGTAAGGTGATTGGTAACTTCAATTAATGACAGAGAGTAGTAACAGAATAATAACACACATAAAAGACAAAGAAAATGATGAATAAAATATATAAGCATGTCTTGGTTGCCTCTCTGCTCATGATGAGTGGCACCGCAATGGCTCAGACGCTCAATTCCGCTTACTTTACTGACGACTACAAGTTCCGTCACGATATGAACCCGGCTTTTGAGAACAAGCAGAACTATATCACCATCCCTGCTTTGGGTAATATCAATGTCAACCTGCAGGGTAACTTCGGTTACAAGGATGTTGTACTGAACAATCCGATGTACGGACAGGAGGCGGGTGCCAAGAAGATGACTTCCTTCATGAACCCTTATATCTCTGCCGATGAAGCGCTGAAGGGTTTCAGTAAGAGCAACAACCGCATACAGGGTGATGTGGGCATCGCCATTCTTTCTGCTGGTTTCAAGGGCTTTGGAGGTTATAATACCATCGAGGTGAATGCCAAGGCATCTTTTGGCGCTTCCCTGCCTTATGAGTTGTTTGAATTTGCCAAGAACACGGGTAACCAGAATTATGAGATTGGTGATGTGAGCATGATGGCTCGCTCTTATGCAGAATTAGCATTGGGTCACTCTCATCAGATCAACAAGAAACTCCGCATCGGTGCTAAATTGAAGTTCCTCTTCGGTGTGGCTGACGGTGATGTTCGTCTGGAAAACCTGCGTGCTGACCTCTCTGGTACAGACAAGTGGATCGTTTCCGGCAAGGCGAATGCACAGGTTTCCATGAAGGGCTTTACTTATAAGACTTCCGAGGATGAATATAATAATTCAGACAAGGGAAAATATGACAAGATTGATGATGTTGATGTTGATGGCGCAGGATTGGGTGGCTTCGGTATGGCACTCGATCTCGGTGGTGTCTATAAGTTGAACGATAACCTGACCCTGAGTGCTTCTGTTCTCGATTTGGGTTTCATCAACTGGAGCAACAATATGAAGGCTGTGAATAGAGCTGAGAGCTTTGAGTTCAATGGTTTCCATGATACAGCCGTCAGAGAAAACAGCGGTCCTACCATTGACGACAAGATAGATGATTATGGCGACCAGATAACCGACTTCGTTAACCTGAAGGATTTGGGCGATCAGGGTAGTCGTACCACCGGTTTGGCAGCTACGCTCAATCTCGGTGCCGAGTACAGTTTGCCTTCTTATGACAAGTTGTCTTTCGGTTTCCTGAGCAGCACCCGCATCAATGGTGATTATACCTGGAGCGAGGGTCGATTGAGTGCCAACTGGAAACCATTGAAGTGGTTGGATGGTGGTGTCAACTTTGCAGTCAGCAGTTTTGCAGCCAGCATGGGTTACGTCCTGAATATCCATCCTAAGGGTTACAACTTCTTCATCGGTATGGATCACATCTTGGGTAAGACCAGTAAGGAGTTCATTCCTCTTAGTTCCAATGCTAGCATCGCTGTGGGTATGAGCGTTGCCTGGTAACAGACGAATCAAACAGCAAAAAAGGGTGTGTCATAAGTCTGTGACGCACCCTTTTTTCTGATAAAATTACGCAAGAATCTGCTGAATAGCTTTAAATGAGCTATTTATGAGTGTTTCGTCTCAATAGAGGTAATGATTTGGCAACAGGGCTATTTTCTGCAATGTGCATAGGATTGCTTGTCAAACAACTCTTATCGTTTGCAAAACTATTAATAAAATTTGGATTATTCTATAAATCCATTATAATTTTTGTTTTTTTTGCTATCCCCTAAATATAACGATTTTTTTGGACTCTTTTTCAGTTTCTTCTAACTATTTCATGTGCCTTTCTGAATAGGGAGTGAATTGTAATGCAAAGCGTTTATGTGCTGCTTTAAGATATGAGTCGTAGGCATGGTCAGAATGGTTATATTTATAAGGTACAATTTTCCCTTTTCTTAAGCGGACAATACGCCCTTGTTCGTCTATTCGATAGAAGAAAGTATGATAGTAGTTGTCCAAACATGGATTTTGGTCTTTGTCAAGCCATGAAATTTCTTCAAACACCTCTAATTTTAGAAGTTTACTTTGCTCGTAATATACCCATTTGCTTCTTTGGATATCCTCCATAGGAATATGCCGTTTGCTGTTGAAACTGAACTTTACAAATGTAGGTTTAATTTCGTTCATACCTAAATACAACACATCTGCAATTTTTCCTTCATGTCCATAAGTAACAAGAAATGTTTCATTTGTTTTCCATTCAAAACCAATGCTCTTTATGTTAAAGGCGCAGACAAGAACTTGGGCGTATGGTTGACTAACACCTACAAGCCTAACCTCTCGATTTTGTGCTTCCTTATGATGATAGAAAATGTCTCCGAGAAGTTCTTTTGCTAGAGTGTCTTTTAGTAGGACACCACTGTCTGGCGAAGCTTGTTGTAAAGTGTAGGAATAAGAATTTATGCTATCTATTTTTTCTACAAGATTCAAAAAACTTGCATACCTTGGTTGACACAGACAAGAGGATAGCCCCATTGTTATGACCAAGACTATAACGATAGTCAATAAGAAATGCCTCATATTACTTTTTACTTTGGTATTTTGAAATTAGATTTTTATTTGCAAGAATATTAATCATTTCCGTATCTTCAATTTGCTTTGCGAAATCTAAAGGAGAGCGCATAGCATTATTTTTACTTAATGCATCTGCTCCGTATTTTACAAGCAATTTGACTAAACAATAATCATCATTAGCATTGAATACAGCATACCATAGAGGATTATTGCCATAGCAATCAATAATATTTACATTTGCTCCCTCTTGTAATAACAATTCTGCAATGGTTATATTGTTGTATTGCGCACAGAAATGTAAAGGAGTCCATCCCATTTTATCTTGATGATCAATATCAATGCCTTTATTCACTAAATCAATAGCAATTGCATTTTCACAAGATACAATAGCTTCTTGTAGAAGATTTCTACCATACGCATTGCTATAATTTATATTTCTTTCAAGTATATTTTTTCGTTCATAGATTCTCATTTCAAGAACATTTTATTTATGATAAATCTGTATGCCTTTAACATCTGCGATACCCTCAAACATAATGGTTTCGTCATCGACTTTATTGATTTTATTTACGTATTGTCTTCCATTTATGTCATTGAGATATAAGGAATCATTTTGCAAACAATAGGTATATCTGTATAGGGTATCAGCTTGTGAGTATAATTCCACCGTACTATCATTGAAAAATTCAATCTCAGGATAATTGATCTGTCTTTCTCCACCATTCAAAGTCCAATGACCAACCAAATCCTCATTAGTGCAAAATTCGGTATTGTCTATTTTCGGAGCACTGATTGTACTAATTGAAAATAACAACCTAAGAATTAATATTGGTACTATCGGACATAGATAATAAAGCCAAGTTGCTCTTAAGTTCTTTGAAAGTTGAAACATAAATCTCAACAAAGGTAACAAGTAGATAGGATACAAGTAGATGGTTATAAGCATACCATAACGACATATTTTGTCTACATCAGAGCGAACAGGGGCATCAAAGAAGAATATAGAAACATAGCATCCCAAGGGCCATAATATCAGCGAAAATGCCATAAGTATAAAGAACACCTTCTGTAAAATAGTGGGTGTTCCTCCTAATATGCGAGCTATTAGCCCTTTATTTTGTTCTTGTTTTATTTCTTCTTTATTCATATTAAGCATCTTGGCTCGTTATTCTCGATTATCTTTCAACCCCTTTTCCAATTCCTCGATAGTCGGCATAGATGATTTGAAGTCTTTCGGGAAGAGTTTGGAGAGCTGATATTCCGATATACCCATTGGTTCCTTGTATGACTCCAAGGCATATTTAGCCACTACGTTGTCCTTGTCCTTACAGATAAGCAAACCGATGGTAGGGTTGTCGATGTCGGTCTTGAACTGATGGTTGACGGCTGACACATAGAAACTTAGTTGCCCCAAGAATGATGGATGGAACGACTGGGCTTTTAGCTCATATGTTGCGTAGTCAATTATGTTGGCTTCACATC
>NZ_QTXV01000035.1:0-36628 GCF_003461825.1 Prevotella sp. AM42-24
GATGCTGAGTACATCCTCGCTCCTGGTGTATATGTTTGCGGCGGTAAGAAGTACGTCATCAAATAATCATCTGATACTCTTTTTGAATACGCAAGTTTTCGGCAGAAAACTTGCGTGTTTTTTTATGCAATCGTTTGCATGTGTTTATTTTACTTTCAGATGCAATCGTTTGCACACAAAAAAGAGTGGGTTGGGCTTTGTTTCTTTGTAAATACCATATATTTTGGCTAAATTTGCAAATAGAATAATATTTAACTAAATATCTTAACTTAACACTACAATTTATGAGAAGGTTTACAAAGAAGCTTTGGGCGGCATTGCTGCTCCTTCTGGTCTCAATGCAGTCGATGGCGACGGATGTCTTCACATCTAATCGTACAGACTTCCGAGACGAAAGTATCTATTTCATGATTACCACTCGTTTCTACGATGGTGATCCTAAAAACAATGTGCTCTGCTGGGACAATCAGGCAGCACAGATTGAAACCAAGGACCCTTGTTGGCGAGGTGACTTCCAGGGCGTCATTGACAAGCTCGACTACATCAAGGCGCTTGGTTTCACAGCCATCTGGATTACTCCTGTCGTACAGAACGCATCCGGTTATGACTACCACGGCTATCATGCTATGGATTTCCAGCATGTTGACTGCCGCTATCAGAGCAGTGATGGTAAGAGTGGTGACGTGATGTTCCAGGAACTCATCGATAAGGCTCATGCCAAGGGTATCAAGATTATCCTCGATATCGTGCTCAACCACACTGGTAACTTCGGTGAGGAGAAGCTCTGCAAGCTGTTCGATCGTAACACACAACTTCGCAACCAAGCTTACATCGATGCTTGTATGACCCCTACAGAAACTTTGGGTAGTGACTACCTGACCATCCTTCCAAAAGATCAATACCACCGTCGTCTTACCATGATGAAGAATATGGATGGTCAGAACCGTGATATTCACAACTACTGGCACCATTACGGTCAGTTCGGTTGGGATGATCCATCCCGTTGGTGGGGTCAGATTGCTGGTGACTGTGTTGACCTCAATACAGAGAACGACGAGGTAGCTAAGTATCTCGTAGATTGCTATGGTCAGTTCATCAAGATGGGTGTGGATGGTTTCCGTATCGATACATCTGGTCACATCTCACGACTCACTTTCAACCATCAGTTCGTTCCTCAGTTTGCTGCCCTCGGTAAGCAGTACGAGAATAAGCGATTGAACAAGGCTCCTTTCTTTATGTATGGTGAGGTTTGTACCCGTGGTCACGAAGCAACCTATAGAGGTCAGGCTAATCTTTCTTGCTACTTCTATACATGGAAGTCTGATGAGTCTTTGATGAATCAGTGGGATGGAAGCCAAAGCTTCTGGGACGCTCAGGTATTGCCAGAGGGTTCTGGTCCTATCGGTCCTCAGGCACTCTGCGGTAAGGAATCATTTGGTGACAAGAAGAGCGAAAATGCTAAGATGATCAATGGTGCATGGCATGAGCCAGACTATTCTGAGGCAAGTGGTTTCAATGTAATCGACTTCCCAATGCACTATAGCTACAATACAGCTAAAGATGCATTCCGTCTCGCTCAAGAAGATGAACTTTATAATGACGCTACATACAATGTAGTATATATTGACAGCCATGACTACAGTCCAGGCCCTAATGATCTCAACCGTTTCGGTGGTACAGATGCTCAGTGGGCTGAGAACCTCTCTCTCTTGTTTACCTTCCGTGGTATTCCATGTATCTACTATGGTTCTGAGGTTGGTTTCCGTCGTGGTGTAAGAATCGACCCAGGTCCTAACGGTCCTCTTTCTGAAACTGGTCGTGCTTACTTCGGTGGTTATATCACAGGTGATGTAACAGCAACAGACTTCGGTGAGTATAAGGCTACAGGTAACGTAGCTGCTACTTTGAATCACGATGTAGCTCAGCACCTCATCCGTCTGAACAAGATCCGTCAGGCTGTGCCTGCTCTCCGTAAGGGTCAGTGGACAACAGATGGTTGTAAGGCAACAGGTAAGAATGGTATCGCTTTCAAGCGTGCTACTAAGGATTGCTATGCGCTCGTAGCCCTCAATGGTGGTGCTACCTTCACAGATTGCCCAGCTGGTACTTATACCGACGTGGTAACTGGTAAGACATATACAGGTTCTACTATTGAAGTAGAAGCTCCTTCTACTCAGGGTCAGCTCCGTGTTCTCGTAAAGGACTGGAATGGTGGCAAGATCGGTGAGGATGGTGCTTTCATCTACGATACTACAGCTAAGTCTCTGGACGGTCAAGACTATGATGGTAATGAGGAGGCTGGTACAATTTGGAACGAGCAGGGTCCTATTCAGCCAGCAAGCGTTTCATTCTCACAGGCTGGTGGATCATTCCGTACTGAGACTATTAACCTGACAGTTACTCTCTCTGAAGACGCTAAGTCTGGTTGGTATCAGATACAAGGTCAGGATAAGGTGAACTTGACTCCTGGTGTGAGTGAGAACCTTACCATTGGCGAAGGTATGAACTTTGGCGACACCAAGACTATTGAGTGGAGCGCAGAGGCCCAGGACGGTAAAGTAAAGAGCGGTAGCTTGACCTTCAAGAAGGTGGACCCTAATGCTTCTATCACGGTTTACGTACAGGCAGAAAATGCTCCTTTTATCTATGCTTGGTCAAAAGGTTCTTCTGTTAAGGAGTTGACAGGTGCATGGCCTGGTACAAAGATGACAGAGTCTGAAGAAATCAATGGCGAAAAGTACTGGACTTGCGCTTTTGATGGTGTTGAGACCTTCAATGTCATCTTGAATAATAATAGCGGTGCACAGTCTGGTGACATCACTGGTATCACAGGTGATATCTACCTGAAGTATGACGGCGGTGCAAATGCTCAGAAGATTGACGCTCCTGTCAATACTGCAGCCAAGGTTACTTTGAGTCCTAATGGTGGTGACTTCGAGAAGACTGTTTCCGTAACAGCCACACTGAGCAACAATGCCAAGAGCGGTTGGTATAAGATTGGTAATGGCGAGCAGGTAGCTCTTACTCCTGGTAAGGCTGCTACATTCACTCTCGGTGCTGACATGATGGAAGGCGAGAGCAAGACTGTAACTTGGAGTGCAACCAATGCAGATAATGAAACCAAGACAGGTTCTGCAACCTTCAACAAGATTAAAGAGGTAGTTGTTCCTGCTCCAACAGGTATCTTCGCTTACTTCCTCGCTCCTTCAGACTGGAGTAAGGTAAACTGCTGGGCTTGGAGTGATGCAGGCAACTTTACCGGTGGTAACTGGCCAGGTGTAGCATGTACCAAGACTGGCATGAAGAAGAATGGTCTGGATGTCTGGATGTGGAAGTATGATGGCGATTTGACAACTGCTCCTACCATGATCATCTTCAACAACGGCGGTGGTCAGCAGACAAAGGATTTGGAATTCGTAAACGGTGTAGTTTATAACCGTGACGGTAAGACCAACGAGACTATCACAACAGGTATCAACCAGGTAGTTAGCAAGAAGGCTCCTGCTAAGTTGAAGATTTACTCTATCAACGGTCAGAAGGTAGCTGAGGTAGGCAGCATGGCAGATGCTGAGTACATCCTCGCTCCTGGTGTATATGTTTGCGGTGGCAAGAAGTATGTCATCAAGTAATCATAAACTCTCTTCAAATACTTAGGGATATACGTTCTCTCTTTGAGAGATACTAATATATCAATATTTAATTAATCAAAGTAATAAGTTTTCCGGTCGGGCTCTTTGGAAGAGCTTGACCGGTTTTTTTGTTTCGTTTGTTTTCCTCCTCTGAATTGTTTTTCGTCAAATTCATCGAAATCTGCACGAATTGTGATAAAAAAGATAAAACTTTTCGCCATTTACAATATCTTTTGTATCTTTGCACCAAACAAATAGAAAACAAAGATGAAAATAGGTGATAAAGTAAGATTCCTGAGTGAAGTGGGAGGCGGAAAGATCTCCGGCTTCCAGGGTAAAGATATCGTGATGGTGATGGACGAGGATGGCTTCGAGATTCCTACTTCCATCCACGACGTGGTAGTGGTGGAACAGGACGACTATGCCATGGGTAAAATGATTTCTGCCAAAATGGATGCCAAACAGGCTGCAGAGGAACGTTCCAACACGGAACTGAAGAACGATAGCCGAAGCATTAAGTCAATCCTCAACCAGCATGATGTGGAGGTGGATATGAATGTGGAAGAATATGATGCTGCCGACCGTGAGATTACCTTCCAAGCTCCTGCCCGTGAACGTGATGGTGGCAACAAGCTCAGCGCTTATCTCGCCTTCGTACCGGTGGATATCAAGGAAATCACGAATACCCGTTTCGAGACTTACTTCGTCAACGACAGCAACTATTATATCCAATATACCTATCTCGTAGCTGAGGGTAATGCCTGGACGCTGAAGGGCTGTGGAGAGGTAGAACCGAACACGAAGCTCTTCATCGAGGAGTTCGGTCGTGACGTGCTCAATGAGATGGGGCATATTGCCGTCCAAATGGTAGCCTACAAGAAGGATAAGCCTTTCCTCCTCAAACCAGCTACCGATGTGCAGTTCCGTCTGGATCCTGTGAAGTTCTACAAGTTGCATCTCTTCGAGGAGAATGATTTCTTCGAGACACCTGCCTTGCTCTTCACTATCGTGGAGAATGATGAGGTGGCAAGACCATTGGTCGTTGACTCTAAGAGATTGAAGGAGCAGATGTATAAGGACGAGAAGATTATCGCCAACGAGAGCAAGAAGAAGCAGAAGAAGGACGACGGAACCGTGGTGATCGACCTGCATGCTGACGAGGTGCTGGAGACGACTGCCGGCATGAATACTGCCGATATTCTGCACTACCAGGTAGATGTATTCAAGAAGACTATGGCTGAATACAAGAACCGCAAAGGTCAGAAGATTATCTTCATCCATGGAAAGGGTGAGGGAGTACTCCGTCAGGCCATCGTCCACGAACTGAACTACCGCTATAAGTCCTGCTCTTATCAGGATGCTTCCTTCCAGGAGTATGGTTATGGAGCAACTCAGGTTACGATTAAGTGAAGAACGAAGAGTGAAGAATTATGAATATGAAATATGGCTTTATGAAGGTGGCAAGTGCAATCCCAGCAGTACGTGTGGGAGATGTCATTTTCAATACTCAGAAGATAGAAGAACAGATTATCTTGGCTGAGGGCAAGGGTGTGGAGGTGATTACTTTCCCTGAACTTTCGCTCACGGGATATACCTGTCAGGACCTTTTCCGCCAGCAAATCCTGTTGGAGGCAACGGAACAGAGCGTGATGATGCTGCTCGATTTCACCCGCAAACTCGATATCATCGCCATTGTGGGCGCTCCTGTCGTGGCAGGTGATCTGTTGCTCAACTGTGCAATCGTCATTCAGCAGGGACAAATATTGGGCATCGTGCCAAAGACCTACCTGCCTAACTACAGTGAGTTCTATGAGAAGCGATGGTTTGCATCGGCTCAGGATCTCCGTGAACAGGAAATCCGTTTTGCCGGACATAAGGTGAAACTGACTCCTGACGTGCAGCTCTTCCGTACCTTCGACGGATTCCAGTTTGGTGTGGAAATCTGTGAGGATGTATGGGCTCCTGCGCCTCCAAGCAACAAGTTGGCTTTGGCGGGTGCTGACATCATCTTCAACCTCTCGGCTACAGATGAGCTGATAGGCAAGAATAGTTATCTGAAGAGTCTGCTCTCTCAGCAGAGTGCCCGCACGATAACGGGCTATGTTTACAGTTCCTGCGGATTTGGTGAGAGTACCCAGGATGTGGTCTATGGAGGCAACGCTCTGATCTATGAAAACGGTGCTTTGTTGGGTGAAAGTGAACGTTTTAGCTTAGAGGCTCAAATGGTTGTGGCTCAGATTGATGTGGAGAAGCTTCGCTCTGAACGCCGCACCAATTCTACCTACGTGAATGCCCAGCGCAATATTAAATATTCCGTGCTCAACAAGCAGTTTGGTATCACCGTGATTGATACACATCCTGCCGAGAATGTCCGTGATTTCGTATTGGAGCGCGAGGTGAATCCGCATCCTTTCATCCCTGCTACTGCCGATATGAAGGCTTCCTGCGAGGAGATCTTCAATATCCAGGTGATGGGTTTGGCGAAGCGAATCGTGCATACCCACGCCAAGACCGTGGTGGTGGGCATCAGCGGAGGACTGGACTCTACGTTAGCCCTGTTGGTTTGCGTGAAAACATTCGATAAATTGGGCATGAACCGCAAGGGCATCATCGGTGTCACTATGCCGGGATTCGGAACCACCGACCGCACCTACAACAATGCCATTACGCTGATGGAGAGTCTTGGCATCACCATCCGTGAAATCAGCATCGCCAAGGCTGTAACTCAACATTTCGAGGACATCGGCCATGATATGGAGGTGCATGATGTAACCTATGAAAATTCGCAGGCGCGCGAGCGTACACAAATACTGATGGATCTTGCCAACCAGTGTGGCGGTATGGTGATCGGTACGGGCGACCTCTCGGAATTGGCACTCGGTTGGGCTACCTATAATGGCGATCACATGAGTATGTATGGTGTGAATGCCAGCATCCCTAAGACCCTGATTCGTCACCTGGTGAACTACGTGGCAGAGAGTGGGGTGGATGAGCAGAGTCGCATTACCCTACAGGATATCATCGATACGCCGATCAGTCCGGAGTTGATACCTGCCGACGAAAACGGCAATATCAAGCAAAAGACGGAAGATCTGGTGGGACCTTACGAGTTGCATGATTTCTTTCTCTACTATTTCCTGCGCTTCGGTTTCCGTCCGAGCAAGATCTTCCTGCTTGCCAAGAAGGCTTTCTTGGAGACGACAGGAGAGCGCGTGAAGATCAGTGATAATGATCCTGATTCCTATGATGAGGAGACCATCAAGAAGTGGCTCAAGACTTTCGTGCGCCGTTTCTTCAACCAGCAGTTCAAGCGCAGCTGCCTGCCTGATGGACCGAAAGTGGGAAGTGTGAGTTTGAGTCCTCGTGGCGACTGGCGCATGCCTTCTGATGCTACTTCTACCATCTGGTTGCAAGAAGCAGAAAGCCTGTAGTTTAGTGTAAAAACTGTTAAATATAGAACAGAATCATCCCACTTTGCCAAATCTTTTCTTATATTTGCAAAGTCGAATATTGATTTAATAATCAGAGTTAAGAGTTATGGATTTTGCATTAACTATAGTTTTGATGGGATTCGCTGAAGGAATGACTATTGTTTATGGCTTTCTGGCAGTGATTGCATCTATTATGTTACTTTGGCTGAAAAGTAAGTGGGGTCAGAAGTGGTTGGATAGTCTGGACTGATTTTCAACCCCAAAATCGTTTTAGATTTTAGCATTTGGGCTGATGGTTTCCGTTGCCAGCCCTACATGATATTGTTTCCCGATTTAAGCATCAAGAGCAATTCTGATGTTTAAATCGGGATTTTTAATGGAAAAATTATATAAATTTAAAAGCGATTATTCGGTAGAAAGATATTTTTTTCGTAACTTTGCGCCCAAAAGTAAAAATAATAATAATAAATATACAGATAATATGGCTAAGAAATTTGCCGAGCACAATGGTCTGAATTTGACAAAGACCAACAATGACGTTTTAGCAGAGTGGGAGAAGAACGACATCTTCCACAAGTCTATTGACGAGCGTGAAGGCTGCCCTCAGTTTATCTTCTTTGAGGGACCTCCATCAGCTAACGGCCACCCGGGTATTCACCACGTGTTGGCACGTAGTATCAAGGATACATTCAACAGATACAAGACTATGAAGGGTTTCCAGGTACACCGCAAGGCGGGATGGGATACTCACGGACTTCCTGTTGAACTCGGTGTCGAGAAGGAACTCGGCATTACCAAGAAGGATATTGACAACAAGGCTTCTGAGAAGTATATCTCTACAGAGGACTACAACCATAAGTGTCGCGAGAACGTGATGAAGTTCACTGCTGAATGGCGTGATCTGACCGAGAAAATGGGTTACTTCGTAGATCTCGATCATCCTTATATCACTTACGATAACAAGTACATTGAGACTCTCTGGTGGCTCCTCAAGCAGCTCTACAACAAGGGTCTGCTCTACAAGGGTTACACCATCCAGCCATACTCTCCAGGCGCAGGTACAGGTTTGAGCTCTCACGAGTTGAACCAGCCTGGCTGCTATCGCGACGTGAAGGACCTCACCACCACAGCCCAGTTCCTCATCAAGGATCCTAAGGCTGAGTGGACCAAGTGGGGTAAACCATATTTCATCGCATGGACTACTACACCTTGGACATTGCCATCAAATGTGGCTCTCTGTGTGGGTCCTAAGATTGACTATGTAGCTATTGAGACCTACAACCTCTACAATGGCGAGCCTATGACACTCGTGATGGCTGAGGCTTTGGTAGGTTCTTATCTGAAGGCTGACCAGGAGTGCAAGGAGGGCGATCTCCTTCCATTCGACAAGGAGAAGAAGCAGTGCCCATGGCGCATCATCGACCACATGAAGGGTACCGACCTCGAAGGTTTGCACTACGAGCAGCTCCTTCCTTGGGTGAAGCCATGCGAGAAGGTAGATGCTTTCGCGCCTCAGTTTGTTACAGAATATGCAGCTGCTCATCCTGAGAAGGTATTTGCTTCTGAGGATGGTCGCGATAAGTTTGTTGAGATGGACAGCGAGGCTTTCCGTGTCATCCTTGGCGACTATGTTACTACCGATGACGGTACCGGTATCGTTCATATCGCTCCTACATTCGGTGCTGATGACGCCAAGGTAGCTAAGGATGCCAACATCCCTGCGCTCTACCTTATTAATAAGAAGGGCGAGACCCGCCCAATGGTTGACCTCCAGGGTAAGTTCTATCTCATCGAAGACCTCGATGCCAACTTCGTAAGCGCTTGCGTCAACAAGGAGGCATACGCTCATCACGCAGGCGACTACGTGAAGAATGCCTACGATCCACAGTTTAATGTGGATGGTGTTTGGGACAAGAAGGCTTCTGATAAGGCTGAAGACCTGAACATCGTAATCTGCTACGAGTTGAAGCAGGAGGGCAAGGCTTTCAAGAGCGAGAAGCACGTGCACAACTATCCTCACTGCTGGCGTACCGACAAGCCTATCCTCTATTATCCATTGGATAGCTGGTTTATCAAGGATACAGCCCGCAAGGAGCGCATGGTAGAACTCAACAAGACCATCAACTGGCAGCCTGAGAGCACCGGTACAGGCCGTTTCGGCAACTGGCTTGAGAACCTGAACGACTGGAACCTTTCACGTTCCCGCTTCTGGGGTACTCCATTGCCAATCTGGCGTGATGAGAACCGTGGCGAGAAGTGCATCGGCAGTCTCGAGGAACTCTATGCTGAAATCGAGAAGTCTGTGGCTGCTGGCATCATGCAGAGCAACCCATTGAAAGAGAATGGTTTCGTTCCTGGCGACTACAGTCAGGAGAACTATGATAAGATTGACCTCCACCGCCCATACGTTGACAAGATCGTATTGGTCAACGAGGAGGGCAAGCCAATGTATCGTGAGAGCGACCTGATTGACGTGTGGTTCGATTCAGGTTCAATGCCTTACGCCCAGCTCCACTACCCATTCGAGGGAGAGATGGCCCGTGGCACAGAGGCAGACCGCGATGCACTCATCCACAGCACCTACGAGGGATATGCTATTCCTCCTAAGTTCTATCCAGCCGACTTCATCAATGAGGGCGTGGATCAGACCCGTGGATGGTTCTTCACCCTGCATGCTATCGCTACCATGGTATTCGACAGCGTAGCCTTCAAGAACGTCATCTCTTCTGGTCTCGTGCTCGATGCTAAGGGCAACAAGATGAGTAAGCACGTGGGTAACGTGACTAACCCATTCGAGATGATCGATAAGTATGGTGCCGACCCTGTTCGTTTCTATATGATGACCAACAGTGAGCCTTGGGACAACCTCAAGTTCGACCCTAACGGTGTAGATGAGACCCGTCGTAAGTTCTTCGGTACCTTATATAATACATACAGCTTCTTCGCCCTCTATGCTAACGTAGATGGTTTCGATGCAGAGGCTGCTCAGGTGCCATTCGAGAAGCGCCCAGAGATCGACCGCTGGATTCTCTCTTCACTCAATACCCTCATCAAGGGCGTTGACAGAGAGTTGGCTGGCTACGATCCAACCCGCGCAGGCCGTCTCATCGACGCTTTCGTCAACGATGACCTCTCTAACTGGTATGTTCGTCTGAACCGTAAACGTTTCTGGGGTAAGGAGATGAGCGAGGATAAGTTGAGCGCTTACCAGACTCTCTATACTTGTCTGATGACAGTGGCTAAGTTGTTGGCTCCATTCGCTCCATTCTATGCTGACGAGTTGTATCACGACTTGGGCGGCGAGTTGAAGAGCGTACACCTGGATAAGTTCCCTGTAGCTGATGAAGCAGCTATCGATGCAGACTTGGAGGAGCGTATGGCCATCGCCCAGAAGATTACTTCTATGGTATTGGCATTGCGCCGCAAGGTGAACATCAAGGTGCGCCAGCCACTCCAGCAGATCATGATTCCTGCCGTAGATGATGTACAGAAAGCACACATCGAGGCTGTAGCTGGTCTGTTGAAGAACGAGGTGAACGTGAAGGAGGTGAACTTCATTGAGGGTCAGGGCATTCTCGTGAAGAAGGTGAAGTGTAACTTCAGAGTGATGGGTAAGAAGTTCGGTAAGCTGATGAAGGGTGTTGCAGCCCAGATGTCAGCACTCGATCAGGATCAGATTGCAGCTTTCGAGAAGGCAGGCAACATCACATTGAATATCGACGGACAGGAAGCCGTAGTAGAGGTAGCCGACGTGGAGATTATCTCTGAGGATATCCCAGGATGGCTCGTTTCTAACGAGGGCAATCTGACCGTGGCACTTGAGGTAGAATTGACTCCAGAGTTGAAGAAGGAGGGTATGGCACGTGAGTTGATCAACCGTATCCAGAACCTCCGCAAGGAGACCGGTTTGGAGATTACCGACCGCATCAAGGTGACAGTGGCTTCCAATGAGGAGACCAACGCAGCCATCGAGGCATTCGGCGACTACATCAAGGGTCAGGTGTTGGCAGATAGCATCGAAATCGGTGACAACGCAGGTGTTGAGACCGAATTTGATGACTTTAAGTTGAACATTCTCGTAGAGAAGAATTAAATCATGTAAGGAGTTAGAAGTAAGGAGTCAGGAATATCCCCGAAAAGCAGAGATGGAGTCCCTCCCGAGTGGAGCCGGAATTCCCCTCAAGAAGGAGTTTTCCCAACTGTTTGCTTCTAACTTCTGCTGTTTATCCGGAAACAAAAATAACTAAATAAACAAGATTAAAAACTGCATAACAATAAATGTCTATGGCTAACGAAAAACTACGTTATAGCGATGAGGAGCTCGAGGAGTTCCGCGCTATTATTGAAGAGAAATTGAAAGTGGCTCGTTTGAACTACAAGGAGATGATGGCTCAGCTGAATCATTCCGACAGTAATGATATCGTAGATACATCACCTACCTACAAGGCTCTCGAAGAGGGTAGTGAGGCCCAGAGTAAGGAAGAGATCATACAGATGGCACAGCGCCAGCAGAAATTCATCAAGAGTTTGGAGGCTGCGCTGGTCCGTATCGAAAACAAGACTTATGGTATCGACCGTGAAACTGGTGAGCTGATTCCTAAAGAGCGTCTTCGTGCTGTTCCTCATGCCACATTGAGTGTAGCTTCCAAGGAGGCAAGAAATCGTAAATAAATGAAAGAAAATAAAAAGGTAAAGACAGGCTGGCTCGTCACGGCAATGGTGGTGATACTCTTGATAATCGACCAGATTATCAAGCTCTATATCAAAACCCATTTTTGCCTTGGCGAGTCGGTTCGTGTTACAGATTGGTTTTATATTGAGTTCGTCGAGAACAATGGTATGGCATGGGGCATGTCGTTCATCGGCAAGTTCTGGCTCAGTCTGTTGAGGCTTGTTGCCATCTGCGTGCTGTTCTGGTATCTGCGCCGCATCATTCAGCGCGGAACCCACCGCAAGCTGTACATCTATCTTGTGGCATTGGTGCTGACGGGTGCCATCGGCAATATGCTGGACTCCATCTTCTACGGTCTCATCTTCACGGCTTCATCCACCGAATATGTTTCCTATATGGTGCCTTTCGGAACGGGTTATACTGGTGTGCTGATGGGCAAGGTGGTGGATATGTTCCGCTTCCCATTCTTCACTTATACGTGGCCAGACTGGGTGCCTTTCTTCGGTGGACAGCATGGTACTTTCTTCGACCCAGTATTCAATTTCGCTGATTCCTGCGTTTCTGTAGGTGTCATCTCGCTCCTATTTTTCTGTCGTAAGGAACTGGAACAGTTGGGAGGAGGAAAGAAGGAAAATGAACAAGAAAAGGAATAAGAATGAAATCATTGAATAAAGCATTTTGGGGTATCTTCTTGGGTGTCAGCTTCTTGGCATGTATTGCTTCATGTAAGCCTTCGGTGCCGGGAGAGTATCTTTCCGAGAAGGAAATGGAGAATGTGCTCTACGACTTTCATATTGCTGAGGCGATGGCCAACGATAATTCCCGCCAGGATGGTGATGCTGCGATGATTACTTATCGCGAGGCCGTTTTCAAGAAACATGGTATTACGGCTGCCGAGTTTGATTCGTCGATGGTCTATTATATGCGCCATACGAAACTGCTGCACGACATCTACGTGAAGTTGAGCGACCGGCTTACTGCTGAGGCGCAGGCGATGGGTGCTGACGTCAGTGATTTGAACAGTCTGGGCGATATAGCTTCCAGTGATACTGCCAATATCTGGAAGGGTCCTTCTGCGATGGTGCTTAGCACTTACAAGCCTTACAACTATTATAGTTTTGAGGTTCCGGTGGATACTTCGTTCCATAAGGGCGATAAGCTGATGCTCAATTTCCAGGCACAGTTCCTCTTCCAGGAGGGTATGCGTGATGGTGTGGCGATGCTTGCTGTCACCTTCAAGAACGATAGTGTGGCTTACAGCAATTCCAGTATGTCCAGTTCGCAGAGTTATTCTATTCAGGTGGAAGACCGCGACAGTTTGGGCATCAAGAGTGTGAAGGGCTATTTCCTCCTGAACGTGGGCGATTTCGGTGGTGCAGCATCCTATACCACCATGAAGCTGATGTTCGTGCATCATATCAAGCTCGTGAAGCTTCGCATGAAACAGCAGACGATGGGAAGTCAGACTACAGCAGGGGATTCTGCTAATGCTCGAAATGAGGGTCCGAATGCTCCGGGGGTTCCTGGTTCCGGTTCATCTGCTGGTTCACCTGCAGGTTCGGTTTCTGGTTCATCTGCTGGTTCTCCTTCAGGTTCATCGGTTTCTCCTGTATCAGGCCGTTCTCTTCCTCTTCGTCCTCAATTATCCGGTCCAGGCGGTTCAGCCGTTCCGCCAGACAGACTTCAGAAGATAGAAGTGAAATGATAAGGATTGGAAAGATTGAAGGCAAGAGAATTTAGGAAAAGATTCCTTCTAAATAATAAAAAGAGAGAAACTCTTTCTTAAGGGGCTCTTAAATAAAAAGTGAGAAACTCTCTCTTAAGGGGCTTTTAAAAAGAAGAGAAAAGTCCCCCCCTAAAAATAAGGGGATTTTAGAGGGAATTAATGATAAAGGAGGATGAAAGAAGATAAGAGGAGGAAATGAGAATGGAAGAAATCAGAAGGTGCGGCGCTCATGAGGTTCGCCTTCCGGGAGGTGACTGTCTGCAGCAGGCTGTGGTGGAACTGATGGAAGGAAGGGTGGTCAACTATTTCGAGTTTCGGGATGAACTTCCGATGACGGAATGGTTGGGCGGACTTATCGAGGTGAAATGCGATGAGGAAGGAATCCGGAGAGCCTACTGGAATGGAAGAATTTTAGAATAAAACTGAGGTCGAGGCTTCAGATGCAGAGCTAAGTCTTTTAAAAAAGAAACTAAGGCTTCAGATGCAGAGCTAAGGCTTTAAAAGAATAAAAACAAGAATCATTAATTTTTAAAAAGGATATTTATGTTAAGCGTAGATCAATTAGAAGACAAGTTGATTGACTTGGCATTTGCTGAGGATATCGGTGATGGTGACCACACAACCCTTTGTTGCATCCCTGAAGATGCGATGGGCAAGAGTCATCTGCTTATCAAGGAAGACGGTGTGTTGGCTGGTGTAGAGATGGCCAAGAAGGTGTTTGCTCGCTTTGATCCTACCATGAAGGTGGAGGTTCTCATTCAGGATGGTACTCCTGTGAAGAAAGGCGACATCGCGATGATCGTGACTGGAAAGACCCGTTCTCTCCTCCAGACTGAGCGCTTGATGCTCAACATCATGCAGCGTATGAGCGGTATCGCTACCATGACCGCTAAGTATGTGAAACGCCTTGAGGGTACCAAGACTCATATCCTGGACACCCGCAAAACTACTCCAGGTCTCCGAATGCTGGAGAAGCAGGCTGTGAAGATCGGCGGCGGTATGAACCATCGCATCGGTCTCTTCGATATGATCCTGCTCAAGGACAACCATATCGACTTCGCTGGTGGTATCGACAATGCTATCGACCGTTGCCATGCTTACCTCAAGGAGAAGGGGCTCAACCTGAAGATCGAAATCGAGGTGCGCAGCTTTGATGAGCTCGACCAGGTTTTGAAGCACGGTGGTGTAAACCGTATCATGCTCGACAATTTCTCTGTGCCTGATACCAAGAAGGCGGTGGATATCATCGCTGGCAAGTATGAGACTGAGTCTTCTGGCGGTATCACCTACGATACCATCCGCGACTATGCCGAGCAGGGTGTGGATTTCATCTCTGTAGGTGCCTTGACACATAGTGTAAAGGGCTTGGACATGAGTTTCAAGGCTTGTGATTAAGAGTGATTTAAGTGAAGAGGGAAGAGTGAAGAATTCAAATGCTTTTCTCTTTGTTCTTCTGAAATAATTTTGTGGAGTTAGGAGACTTTTCTAACTCCACATTGCATTTAGGTGTATATTAATAAAGGTATATTTTATGAATAAGATTTTTGCTTCGGCCTTGATGGCTGTGGCTATGATGGGCAGTGTATCTGAGGCTGATGCCTGCACCAATTTCATCGTGGGCAAGAAAGCATCTGTAGATGGTTCGGTGATGTGCTCTTACAGTGCCGACGACTATGGTATGTTTCAGAATCTCGCCCATTATCCTGCGGGCAAGCATGCCAAGGGCGAGATGCGCAAGATTTTCGACTGGGATACCAATGTTTATCATGGAGAGATTCCTGAGGCTGCCGAGACCTACAGTGTTATCGGTAATATCAACGAATATCAGGTGACCATCGGCGAGACTACCTATGGTGGTCGCGAGGAAATGGTGGATTCTACCGGTATCTTAGACTATGGTTCACTCATCTACGTGGCTTTGCAGCGCAGTAAGACTGCTCGCGAGGCTATCAAGGTGATGACTACACTGGCGCAGACCTACGGTTATAATTCAGAAGGTGAGACCTTTACCATCTGCGATCCTAACGAGGCTTGGATCATGGAGATGATGGGCAAGGGACCGGGTAGCAAGGGCGTGGTCTGGGTGGCTCAGCGCATCCCTGATGAGGCTATCTGTGCCCATGCCAACCAGAGTCGCATCGGCAAGTTTAATATGAAGGATAAGAAGAATGTCATGTTTGCCAAGGACGTGGTAGCCTTCGCGCGCAGCAAGGGCTGGTTCAGCGGCAAGGATGCTGACTTCTCCTGGAAGATGGCTTATGCCAAACCGGATTTCTCGGGTCGCCGCTTTTGCGATGCCCGTGCTTGGGCTTTGCTCAACCACTTCAAGGATATGAGCCGTTATCTGCCTTGGGCACTCGGCAAGGATCCGAATGCTGAGGATATGCCACTCTGGGTGATTCCTGACAAGAAGGTGAGCGTAAAGGATGTAGAGGCTTGCATGAGAGACCATTATGAGGGTACTCCGCTCTCTGTGGCTGATGGCGATGATATCGGTGGCGGTATCTGGCAGATGCCTTACCGTCCAACTCCTCTGACATTCAAAGTGGATGGCAAGCAGTGCTTCAACGAGCGCCCTGTCAGCACCCAGCAGAGTGGTTTTGTATATGTGAGCCAGATGCGTTCCTGGTTGCCACGCGAGATCGGTGGTGTGCTCTGGTTTGGCAATGATGATGCCAACATGGTGGCCTTTACACCTATCTACTGTAGTTCTACCGTGCGTCCAGAGTGCTACAATACGCCTGGCGCAGATGCCGTGACCTTCAGCGACAAGAATGCTTACTGGGTTTGCAATATGGTGAGCAACATGGTTTATCCACGTTACAGCCAGCTGTTCCCAAGTTTGAAGGAGGTTCGCGACAGTCTCGACAACAGTTATTTTGCTGCCCAGAAGCAGGTGGAGGACAAGGCGCTCGAACTCTATGCCCAGAATCCTCAGCTGGCAGTGAAGTACCTCAACGATTATGGTGTAGAGAAGGCGCAGCAGATGCTCGGTCGCTGGAAGCAGCTCCATACTTATCTCGTGGTGAAATATAATGATATGATCATCAAGCCAACCACCAAGAATGGAACTTTCGAGCGTACGAAGGAGGGTCTCGGTGCACGCCCAGTTCGTCCGGGATATCCAGAGAAATATGCTCGTGAGCTAATCAAGCAGACTGGAGATAAATTCGTTTGTCCTGAGTAGAAACTCAGGACCTATGGGTTCTCCTTGTTCCCCTTTGTCAACCAGAAGGCTGCCAACAAGGTGAATGAGGCTCACCAGAAAGCTCATGATGCTATCAATGATGCTGCCAACAAGACCTTGCATAATTTGGCGAGATAAATTGATATAAGTTGTCATACAGGAAGAGGGTGTGTCATAAGTCTGTGACGCACCCTTTTTTCATTTTATTCCAATGTATTCGGTACAGGATGAGTTTCATGATGCCGTTGATTCACGGGCCAGTCCGATTTTTATGTAAATATCGAAATTTTCTCTTGAATTATCTATAATTAGTCCTCCTGTTTATTGATATTTTGTAATTTTGCGCCATCAATCGTCGTATTGTACAAAACTGACAATTATTGGAAATAATAACAAAACAATTATCAGAATGAATGTAAAGCAGAAAATGAGAATGGCGTTCGGAGTGATGGCGATGGCTGTAGCTCCTTCTGCCCTGATGGCTCAGAACGAGTGGAAACTGGTATGGAGCGATGAGTTCAATACCGATGGACATCTCGATTCCAAGGTGTGGAACTACGAGGAGGGATTCAAGCGCAATCATGAGGCGCAATGGTATCAGAAAGCCAATGCCTATTGCAAGGATGGCAATCTCGTCATCGAGGCACGCAAGGAGAAGAAGCCTCGTCGGAATCCCGGTTTCCGGAAGGGCAGCAGCCGATGGTCTGAGAACATCGAAAAGATACAATATACCTCTGCCTCGGTGAATACGGCAGAGAAGAAGGAGTTTCTCTATGGCAGGGTAGAGGTAAGGGCAAAGATTCCTACGGCTGGCGGAGCCTGGCCTGCCATCTGGCTTCTGGGTCGCGGTATGGACTGGCCGTCGAATGGAGAAATCGACATGATGGAGTATTATTGCAAGCAGGGAGTGCCTCATATCCTTGCCAATGCCTGCTGGGGTACCGACAAGCCATGGACGGCAAAATGGAACAGTAAGGCTATCCCCTTCACCCATTTCACCGATAGGGATGCGCAGTGGGCTGATAAGTTCCACGTTTGGCGCATGGATTGGGATGAGCAGAGCATTCGTCTTTACCTGGATGATGAACTCCTTAACGAGATTCGCCAGGATGAGGCGGTGAATGGCAAGCTGGGCAATGGCGAGCAGCCTTTCAAGAAGCCGCAGTATCTCCTGCTCAATCTTGCCCTGGGCGGTGATAATGGTGGCGAGATAGATAATTCCGCCATGCCTATGAAGTATCTCGTAGATTATGTAAGGGTGTATCAGAAGTAATAATTCCGCCAACTGCCACAACGAAAAAGCGCCAACTGCCACAATAGAATAGGAAAATAACAAGGTTTAACTATTTTATTTGTTTGATATTCAATAAAATACATTATTTCTGCATCAGAAATTAAAATGAAATTTACTCAGTTTGCTTGACTCGTTGTTAGAAGTGAGGATGCTGTATAGGTGAAATACATTGAGCTGAGTTGAAAAACTTCTCCAAAAATTTGGCAGTTTCATTAAATAAACTTATATTTGCACAAAAATGGTAACATTTCGTGTAAACGAACAAAAAAGGAACATTATGGTTGATGTACATACGATAGCATCTTTTATCAGTCTGCGTTACGAGTACCAGTATGGTTCTCGTATTGATGAGATGAAGTTGCATATTTTGCTTTATTTTATGCAGCGTGAGTGCATAGTTCAAACAGGGAATCCTCTGTTTGAAGCAACATTTTATGCTCATACTTTCGGACCATATCTTCCGGAAGTTCATGCCGCATATATTTCAAATTCATTGCATGATGTTTTGCCGTCAAACATTATAGCAGAATATAAGACCATTTTTGATAGTGTTTTCGAACTGTTATCTGCAAAGAAAACAAGAAGTTTGAGCAATCTTATTCATGGTGAAGGTTCTTGGAAACGTGCCATGATGCAAGGAGAGGGTACACCAATGGATGTCCAGGACATCAAAGAAGATGCCACCCGTTTCCGAGTAAGACGTTTCTTGTTAAGTAACTTGGAACAATTTCACAAACCAGTTTATGTATGAAGATAACAGAATCACAATTGGAATTGCTGAGAAGTTTAAAGTGTGAGCGACTTTCGTCAAATACAGCAAACTTCTCTTTGATAAATGATTTCTACAACACTCGTAACAATAGTTTAGTAGATACCTTGCAAGGAGATGCTTATGATGATGATGAGAATAATCGAATTGCTTATTACATAGTGAAAACTGTGGATGATAAAATTCTTTTTTTCTTCTCACTAAAATGTGGTTTGCTTTATGATGAATTCATAGAGGGTGACCGTTTGAAAGAGATAAAATCTTTTTATGATACGATTCTCCGTATGAGTTTGGATGAAGCACAACCAGTAGAAAACAAGAAGGCGATAGCTTCTATTCTGGAAAGCGTTCGTTCAAAGAAGGGTATAAAAAAGGAGGATGTTGCGAGAGTTTTCTCCTGCATTTGCCTTTATTCCAACAAAAAAAGAGTGTGTCATGAATTTATGATACACTCTTTTTTATTATGTTCTGTTTTATAAAATCTTCTTTATCCGTTAGCTACATTTCCGAAGAGGTCGAATGAGGCATCCCAGTCTTTCCAGACTGGTTCTCTGCCCAGTTCCTTCAGTCTTGCATTGATTACCTTGGCGGTACGCTCATCGCTCACGGTGAACTGCTCCAGCGCCTGAGGATATGTATGATAACCACCTGGATTTACCTTGGATTCAGCCGACATGGTGGTGACACCGAGGGTAGCCATGTTGTCACGGATGTTGGCTGGCTCACGAGTAGAGTAGGAAATATCTACGTCGTGGTCGAAGATACGCATGGCGAATGTAGCCTGTGCCAACTGCTTGTCGGTCATGAAACAGTTAGGCTGGAATCCTTCGTTCTGTGCTGGGCGCATACGAGGGAAATTCACACTGTACTTCGTCTTCCAGTAGTGCTTCTGCAGGTAGCGCAGGTGGTGAGCCATCATCACTACGTCCGTGCGCCACTCCTTCTCCAGTCCGATGAGCACACCCATACCGATGGAGTGGACACCTGCCATACCCATGCGGTCGAAGCCATCGCAGCGCCACTCAAACTTACTCTTCATGCCACGTGGGTGGTAGAGCTTGTAGTTGTCGCGGTGGTAGGTCTCCTGGAAGCAGATTACACCGTTCATACCATGGTCAGCGAGGGTCTTGTAGTCCTCGGTAGAGAGCGGCATCACCTCAATCTTCACGTTGGAGAAATACTTCTTGGCGATGTCGATGGCCTTGGCAAGATATGGGGTGCCAGCCTTTGCCGGGTTTTCGCCCGTAACGAGCAGGATGTTCTCGAATGGAGCCAGCTGCTTGATAGCCTTGTATTCGTTCTCGATCTGCTCAGGGGTGAGGATGGTGCGTGCCATCGGATTCTCGCGGTGGAAACCGCAATACACGCAGGAGTTGGAGCATGAATTGGTGATGTAGAGAGGGATGAACATCGACATGGTCTTGCCGAAGCGCTCCTCTGTATATTTGCGGGAGAGACGGGCCATCACCTCCAGATATGGCTCTGCTGCTGGTGAAATCATTGCCATGAAGTCGTTTACATCGCAATGGTCCTTGGCGAGGGCACGGCGTACATCATTATCGGTCATGCGAGCGATACGCTCCGTGGTCTCCTCCCAACTGATATTCTTTAATTCGTCTGAAAACATATTCCTATGAATTTCTAAAGTGCTGCCTGCTCCTCTCTCTGGTGAGGAATGAGCCGGCAGACTTTTGCTTTTTACCTTATTTTATTTTTTATATTTTCTCAAATCGTGAGTCAACTTGGCTGCACAGAAGTTAGGACCACACATGGTGCAGTATTCACCCTCGGTATGACCAGCCTCCTCGAAATACTTCAAGGCGAGCTCTGGGTCGAGCGAGAGGTGGAACTGGTCTCTCCAGCGGAACTCGAAGCGGGCCTTGGAGAGGGCATTGTCGCGGATGGTTGCACCTGGATGACCCTTGGCCAAATCGGCTGCATGTGCGGCAATCTTATAGGTTACCACACCTGTGCGCACATCCTCCTTGTTAGGCAATGCAAGGTGTTCCTTCGGTGTTACATAGCAGAGCATCGCAGTACCGAGCCATGCTATCTGGGCGCCACCGATGGCTGAAGTGATGTGGTCGTAACCTGGAGCGATATCAGTAACCAATGGGCCGAGGGTGTAGAATGGTGCCTCGTGACAGTGGTCGAGCTGGCGCTCCATGTTCTCCTTGATCTTCTGCATTGGCACGTGGCCAGGACCCTCAATGAATGCCTGTACGTTCTTGTCCCAGGCACGGGTAACGAGTTCGCCCATGGTATCCAACTCGGCAAACTGGGCTGCATCGTTGGCATCGGCGATACAACCTGGGCGCAGACCATCGCCCAAAGAAAGGGCTACGTCATACTGTGCCACGATGTCGCAGATATCGTCGAAATGCTCATAGAGGAAACTCTCCTGGTCGTGGTAGAGACACCACTTGCTCATGATACTACCGCCACGGCTCACGATGCCGCAGAGACGGCTGTCGGCAAGATGCACGTTGTGGCGACGGATACCGGCATGGATGGTGAAGTAGTCCACACCCTGCTCGCACTGTTCGATGAGGGTATCACGGAATACCTCCCAGTTCAGGTCTTCCACCTTGCCGTTCACCTTCTCCAGAGCCTGGTAGATAGGCACGGTTCCTACAGGTACAGGGCAGTTGCGGACAATCCATTCACGGGTCTCGTGGATGTTGTCGCCGGTAGAGAGGTCCATCAAAGTATCGCCTCCCCATTTGCAAGACCATACCGCCTTGTCCACCTCCTCCTCGATGCTGGAGGTAGTGGCAGAGTTGCCGATATTGGTATTGATCTTCACGAGGAAGTTGCGTCCGATGATCATCGGTTCACTCTCCGGGTGGTTGATGTTGGCAGGAAGCACGGCACGTCCACGGGCAATCTCATCGCGCACGTATTCAGGAGTGATATGGGTGTCGATGCCCAACTCCTGGCAGTTCATGTTCTCGCGGATAGCCACGTACTCCATCTCAGGGGTCACGATGCCCGCCTTGGCGTATGCCATCTGGGTGATGTGCTTGCCAGCTTGAGCACGGCGAGGCAACTGGATGTGCTCGAAGCGGAGGTGGTCGAGACTGTGGTCGGCCAGACGCTGCTTACCATATTCGCTGGTGATTTCCTGGAGCTGTTCGGTATCGTTGCGGTCGAGAATCCACTGCTCTCTCATGCGAGGCAGTCCCTTCTTCAAGTCCACCTGATAGTTAGGGTCGCTGTATGGACCGCTGGTATCGTAGATATACACAGGAGCGTTTGGCTCGGTATGAGGAATGCCGCGCTCATCCTTCACCACCGTAGGAGTGAGGTTCACCTTGGTCATTCCGACTTTGATCTGAGGGAAGAGTTTTCCCTGCATATACGCCTTTTCTCTCTTGGCGTAAGCTTTGTTATCGTTTGGCATAATGTTTAAAGGTAAAAAGGTAAAAAGGTAAAAGGGTAAAAAGAGCATTCTTGCTTCTTTGCCTCATCCTTGATGCCTTTTGATTTATCATATTATATTAGTCGTTGAGGAAAGCGGTGAGAGGAGAACTTGCTTCAGCACAGTCGCTGATGGCTCCGAGACCAGCCTCGTAGGCGCGACGACCACAGATGACAGCCTCCTTGAAAGCCTTGGCCATCTCAACAGGGTCTCCGGCTACGGCGATGGCGGTATTCACCAGGCAGGCGCTGGCACCCATCTCCATGGCTTCGGCTGCGTGGCTTGGCGCACCGATACCTGCATCTACTACCACAGGAACAGTAGCCTGTTCGATGATGATCTGCAGGAAGTCCTTCATTCTCAATCCCTTGTTGGTACCGATAGGCGCAGCGAGTGGCATCACGGTAGCAGCACCAGCCTCTTCCAGGTGCTTGCAGAGGGTAGGGTCTGCCTGACAATATGGCAATACCACGAAACCGAGTTTCACCAGTTTCTCTGTAGCCTTCAGAGTCTCGATAGAGTCTGGGAGAAGGTAGCGAGGGTCTGGGTGGATTTCAAGCTTGAGCCAGTTGGTACCGAAAGCCTCACGTGCCATCTGTGCAGCGAAGACTGCCTCCTCGGCGTTGCGCACGCCACTGGTGTTAGGGAGAAGCTGGATGTTAGGATTCTGCACGATATGAGCGAGCAGATCGTCCTGCTTGTCTTCGAGTTCGATACGCTTCATGGCTACGGTAACCATTTCTGTTTCAGAAGCCTTGATGGCTTCAGCCATGAGCTGGTTGTTGTTGAACTTACCTGTTCCCAGGAAAAGGCGAGAGTTGAATTCTCTGCCTGCAATTACTAATTTTTCCATTGTTTTTATGATTTATATTTTTATTTTTTTCTTATAGAGAGGGCTGGATTATTGCAGAGGCTGGATAATCCCGGAGTCTGGATAATCGCAGAAACAGGATAATTCCGGAGTCTGGATAATCGCAGAGCCAGCTTTATAGCAGCTCCTGAATCTCCCTGGTTTCTTTAGCTGGATTTTCAGCATGGAGGATGCAACCGCTGAGGGCGATGCCGTTCACTCCTGTTTTCATGATTTCGGGGATATCCTCCTTGGTAATGCCTCCGATGGCGACGAGCGGGATGTCGATGCTTTCTTCCTTCATCTTCTGGATGATGTCCTTATATCCTTCCAGTCCGAGGATAGGAGAGAGCTTCTCCTTGGTGGTGGTAAAGCGAAACGGACCGCAACCGATGTAGTCGGCTCCCGCCTCGTAGTGCGCCTTCACATCCTCAAAGGTGTTGGCAGTACCGCCGATGATGAATCCGTCGCCCAGTATCTTGCGGGCTTCAGCGATAGGCATATCGTTCTTGCCCAGATGCACACCGTCTATCTGCAGTTCCTTCACGAGAGCCACACGGTCATCGATGAGGAAGGTGGCCTGCTGTTCTCTGCACCATTCCTTCACCTGCAGGGCGATAGGGCGCACTTCGTCGTCGGTAGCTCCCTTCATGCGCAGCTGGATCCATTTGCATCCGCCAGCTAATGCCTCACGGATACCGTCGAGATAACCCAACTTTTCATTCTGATGGGAGATGAACTGCAGGCGGAAACGGTCTAATGAAATTTTTGCCATTTTTTTTAATTCTTCGTCATGTTATTTAAAAACCTCACTCTATTATCATAAAGCCATAGCCTGTTATCTTGAGTCTATTTATGTTAAAGTCAAACTCAGATTATCCTAAAGTCATAGCTTTATATAGAATCCTTATCCCCCGCAGAAAGCTTTTACGATAACGATGTCAGCGCCTTCGAGGATCTTTGTGGTTTCCCATTCGTCGCGAGGCACCATATTGTTGCTGATGGCAACGGCTACACCTGTGGCAGGAAGATTGAGTTCTTCTGCCAGTTGCTTAACGTTGAGAGCCTGAGTCTCAGTTTCCTTGTTGTTGATATTTACTTTCATAAATCGAATTGTTTTTTAAGGGCTATGCTGATAGCCGTTTATTTTAAGTCCTTGTTTTTTATCACGGAAAAAGCCCCTAATCCATGGTCATTAGCCATAGAATAGGGGCTTCTTTTCGGATATACCTTCTGATACTCATCTTGCAGTATTCCAGTGTCATTATCCTCTTGGTTATATCATATTTCCCTGCGTCAGCATTATCTGCGTCAGGTTCAATGGGTATAATCTCAGCCGATCTCTCAGCACCCCGTGACATTCATCTTGCAAATATACTGATAATATCCTTAAGTCGTATCAAAAGGCCGGTTTTTTAGTGTATATTAACAGATGTTGATATACACCGCCTCGTCTCTGTCTCTGGCTTCCACAAAGAGATGGATAACGTTCACCTGTTGTCACCGCTTTTTTTCTTAACTTCTTTTGAATTTTCTTGTTAGTTTCAAAATAAAAGCGTATCTTTGCTCTTATTATAAATATATACAGATATGGAACAGGTAGAAGAAAGATATATTTTTATCTTTACCCCAATACATACGAAAATGACAATTATGGATGTTGCAAATACAATAATCAAGTAGAAGCAAATGGAAATGAACGAAGAATCCATCTTGGCATGGAACATTATTGAAAAAACAAGTGCTAACTTGTTTCTTACAGGTAAAGCGGGAACGGGAAAGACTACTTTCTTGAAACAACTCAAGGAGAAGTCGCCGAAACGAATGGTGGTGCTGGCTCCAACCGGTATCGCTGCCATCAATGCGGGTGGCGTGACGATTCATTCGTTCTTCCAATTGCCCCTGTCTCCTTATCTCCCAGGCACTTCCTTCGGAGGTAATGAGAAGAAAAAATATCAGTTTAGCGCCCTGAAGCGCAAAATCATCCGCTCTATCGACCTCTTGGTGATAGACGAAATCAGTATGGTGAGGAGCGATCTGCTCGATGCCATCGATTCCGTGCTCAGGAGATACCGCAAGCATGATCTGCCCTTCGGAGGCGTGCAGCTGCTCATGATAGGCGATCTGCATCAGCTGGCTCCCGTGGTGACCGACCATGAGGAGAGGATGCTGCGCCAGTATTACGACACGCCCTATTTTTTCTCCAGCAAGGCGCTGCAGCAGGCGCATTATCTCACGATAGAACTCAAGAAGGTGTATCGCCAGCAGGACCAGGAATTTATCTCACTCCTCAATCAGGTGCGTGAAAACAAGGCCACGACTGCTACGTTGCAGGCGCTCAACAAGCGATATATCCCCGATTTCATTCCTCCGAAAGAGGATAACTATATCCGTCTCACTACCCATAATGCGCCTGCCCAGCGCATCAACGAGGAGGAACTGGAAGCGCTGCCTTCAAAAGCATACTCGTTTACAGCTGAGGTGGAAGACAACTTCCCGGAGTCCTCATACCCAGCCGATTACAAACTCGTATTGAAGCAGGGTGCACAGATTATGTTTGTGAAGAATGATGTCCAGCACCGCTTCTATAACGGTATGATAGGAGAGGTGGTGAGTATCGACGGAAGCGAGATTGTGGTGAGAAGCCGTGATACGGACGAGGAGTTTGAACTAGAGAAGGCGGAATGGGCGAATGCAAAATATACGCTCAATGAGGAGACCAAGGAAATAGAGGAAACCGTGGAGGGTGTATTCAGGCAGTATCCCGTGCGACTGGCATGGGCGATTACCATCCACAAGAGTCAGGGCCTTACTTTTGAGCATGCCATCATCGATGCCTCCCGCTCTTTCTCCTATGGTCAGACCTACGTGGCGCTGAGCCGCTGTAAGTCGCTTGAGGGCATGGTGCTCAGCGCGCCTCTTTCGCCTTCGGCCATCATCGGCAGTGGTACCATCGAGCAGTTCAACAGTCATCTGGCTTCTCCTACTCCCGAGGTGGTTTCTGCCTTGGAGCAGCAGTATATCCTGCGCTGCATCGGTGAACTCTTCGATTTCTGCGGAATATATGCAGCCTACGAACTGCTGATGCGTTGCTTGGTGGAGTTTTACAATGTGAAATATCCACGGTTGGTGGGAGAGTACCAACAGATGAACGTGGTACTGAAGAGTTTAGAGGGCGTATAGGAAAAGTTCCAACTGCAATATACGAACATGCTTGCCGTCAATCCGGACTTGAGGAGTGCGGATCTGCAGGACCGCATCCATAAGGGAGCGAAATATTTCGGACAGAAGATGGGAGTATTGGTTGATCTGGTGAAGAAAACGAATGTGGCGACCGACAACAAGGTGGCCAAGAAACTGTTTCAGGAGCGTTTTTCATCGTTTGAACTGGAGGTGAATCTGAAGCACCGTCTGCTGAGGTATTCCTCGGATGCCGAGTTCCTGATTTCGGATTATCTGAGGAAGAAGGCCCAATTCCTGCTGATGGAGGAGGATGAGGCTGCGGGTAGTTCCGGCAGGGGAAGAAGCAGACAGAGAGTTAGTAGGAGTGCCGGTGGGGATGCTGACGGGGAACCAAGGAAGCCGAAGGTTCCAACCCGTGAAATCAGTTATGGTCTGTTCTGTCGGGGTATGAATCTCGACCAGATAGCTGCTGAGCGCAATCTCACCAAGGGTACCATCATCGGTCATCTCACGCCATACGTGATGGAGGGCAAGATAGGTCTTCGCACCTTCATCTCTTCGGCTCATGAGAAAAAGTTGCGTGAATTCATGCAGGCTCATCCGGAAATAGAGCATTTCTCGGAGATCAGGGAAGCCGTGGGTAGCACTTTCGAGTATTATGAGATCAAGCTGATACACGACCTGATGGTCATGGAGAAGGGGAAATAAAAAATCCTCCATATTCCCACGTGTGGGGATATGGAGGATAAATATTTTACCTAAACAAAAATTACTTCTTGTTCAAAGCCAAGTCGATAGCTACGGCGATAGCTACAGTAGCACCTACCATAGGGTTGTTACCCATACCGAGGAAGCCCATCATCTCTACGTGAGCAGGAACTGAAGAAGAACCTGCGAACTGAGCATCTGAGTGCATACGACCCATAGTATCAGTCATACCGTAAGAAGCAGGACCAGCAGCCATGTTATCTGGGTGCAATGTACGACCTGTACCACCACCAGAAGCTACTGAGAAGTATGGCTTACCAGCAGCAATACGCTCCTTCTTGTATGTACCAGCTACTGGGTGCTGGAAACGTGTAGGGTTTGTAGAGTTACCAGTGATAGATACATCTACATCCTCGCTCCAGTTGATAGCAACACCCTCGCGAACGTCGTCAGCGCCGTAGCAGTTAACCTTAGCACGTGGACCGTCGCTGTAAGCGATACGGTTAACAACCTTCAACTCACCTGTGTAGTAGTCGAACTTGGTCTGTACGTATGTGAAACCGTTGATACGGCTGATGATCTGAGCAGCATCCTTGCCAAGACCGTTCAGGATAACGCGCAATGGGTTCTTGCGAACCTTGTTAGCCATCTCAGCGATCTTGATAGCACCCTCAGCAGCAGCGAAAGACTCGTGACCTGCCAAGAAAGCAAAGCACTGTGTCTCCTCGCGGAGCAAACGGGCAGCCAAGTTACCGTGGCCGAGACCTACCTTACGGTCGTCAGCTACAGAACCAGGGATACAGAAAGCCTGCAAACCGATACCGATAGCCTCGGCAGCATCAGCAGCTGTCTTCACACCCTTCTTGATAGCAATAGCAGCACCAGCTACATATGCCCACTTAGCGTTCTCGAAGCAGATACGCTGAGTGTCTTCACACATCTGATAAGGATCAACACCTGCGTCCTCGCAGATTTGATTAGCCTCTTCCAAGCTCTGAATACCGTTAGCATTGAGAGCAGCAAGAACTTGCTTCTCGCGACGTTCCTGACTTTCGTAACTTACTTTTCTAATCATATCTGTATCTCCTTATTATTCTTTACGTGGATCAATTGCTTTAACAACACCCTGCTCGGCAGTTGTACGACCATAGCTACCTGTGAACTTCTTTACTGCCTCATTGGCATCCATACCGTTCTTGATAGCTTCCATCATCTTGCCGAGGTGTACATACTCGTAACCACAAACCTGGCTGTCCTTATCCAAGAACTGCTTTGTGATGTAACCCTCTGTCAACTCGAGGTAACGTGTACCCTTAGCTACTGTACCGTAGAGAGTACCAGTCTGTGAACGAAGACCCTTACCCAAGTCCTCAAGACCTGCACCGATAACGAGACCGCCCTCAGAGAAAGCGCTCTGGCTACGACCGTAAACAATCTGGAGGAAGAGCTCGCGCATTGCTGTATTGATAGCATCGCAAACGAGGTCTGTGTTCAATGCTTCAAGGATAGTCTTGCCTGGAAGAATCTCAGAAGCCATAGCTGCTGAGTGAGTCATACCAGTACAACCGATAGTCTCAACGAGAGCCTCCTGGATAACACCTTCCTTGATGTTCAAAGAAAGCTTACAAGCACCCTGCTGAGGAGCACACCAACCCACACCGTGAGTATAACCAGAGATATCCTTAATCTCTTTTGCCTGAATCCATTTTCCCTCTTCAGGAATTGGAGCTGGTCCGTGGTTAGGACCCTTAGCGACAACGCACATGTTGTCCACTTCTTTAGAATAGATCATATTCGCTAAAATTTATATTAATGAATATATAAACACTATATTTCTGTACACCTTATATTATATGCGGTCAGAAATTTGAGCACTGCTGCCACATTTCGACTACAAAAGTACAAAAAATCTTGGGAAAATACCTAAAAATGAGTATTCTTTTTAACTCTTTAACCTATTTCTTATCATTTTTCTTTGCTTTATGCACATTTTGGTGTATCTTTGCAAACTGAAAATTGCAATTTTAATTAGATTATGACGCAAGTTAAGATAAATGATGCTGCTCTGCAGAAAGCTGCACTCGAGGGCATGGACGAGTTTGTGAAGGTTTTCATCGATGCTACGCTGGAAGCCATCGGGGGACAGTTGACCGCACAGAACATGGCGGAACTCAACAGCGACCAGATTACCCTCCTGGCATGGCATTTCCTGCACGAGGAGATGATGGATGGCGGTATGATACAGCTCATCCACAACGGCTTCGGCGGGTTCATCTTCAGAAATCCTACCGACAAGGCTTTCCGCAACTGGGGTATCCCGGACTTGGGAAAGCTCATCAACAAGGCCCATTTCTTCTACAAGAAAGCGGCTGCTGAGGTGGAGCAGGATATGAGCGATGAGGATTTCATGGCGCTCTACGAGAAATATCCTGAATTTGATGACTTTGATGATGCTTTCGTCGAAAATGAGGAGGAATGGACCAGCAAGGTGGCCTACTATATCGACGAAAACATCCAGCAGTTTGCTACTATAATTAAATAGGTGTAATAAAACATTGGTGTATGAATAAACAGGAACAGGAACTCCGCAAGAAGAGTCCGATACAGATAAGAAACAAGAAGGCATCCTTCGAATACTTCTTCGTGGATACCTATACAGCAGGCATCGTGCTTACCGGTACCGAAATCAAGTCGATACGTGGCGGTAAGGCTTCGCTCGTGGACTGCTATTGTGACTTCTACCAGGGCGAACTCTGGGTGAAGGGAATGAATATCTCTCCTTATTTTTACGGCTCATTCTGCAATCACGAGGCCCGCAGAGACCGCAAGTTGTTGCTCAACAAGCGAGAACTCAGAAGACTTGAGGAAGACAGCAAGCAGCCGGGATTTACCATCGTGCCTATACTCGTTTTCATCGACGACCACGGACGTGCCAAGGTTGATATCGCCCTCTGCAAGGGTAAGAAGGAATACGACAAGCGACAGACGCTCAAGGAGAAGGAGGACAGACGAGAAATGGACCGTGCCATCAAGCATTTCTAAGCCATCTCGTGCACCTCTAAGATATGAATGCCGTGCCCACAAAAGCACGCCTATATACAGAAAATCGACAATGGGTAAGACGATAAGAGAGATTGTTAAGGAGAAAATCCTGATTCTCGACGGTGCGATGGGCACGGAGATTCAGAAGTACAATTTGACGGAGGAAGACTTCAGGGGCGACAGATTCCAGGATATTCCAGGACAGATGAAGGGTAATAATGATATGCTCAATATTACCCGCCCCGATGTGATTTCTGATATTTACAGGAGGTATCTCGAAGCGGGTGCCGACATTATTTCTGCCAACACGTTTTCTTCGCAGCGCATTTCACAGGCTGATTATCACTTGGAAAATCAAGCCCGGGAAATGGCTTACGAGGGAGCCAGGTTGGCACGCATTCAGTGCGACTTTTTCAGCACTGATGACAAACCGCGTTTTGTGGCGGGCGATGTGGGTCCTACCAACAAAACGTGCAGTATGAGTCCTGACGTGAGCAATCCTGCGGCACGTGAGATTACGTATGATGAACTTTTTGAGGATACATGCGAGCAAATCGACGGTCTCGTCGAGGGTGGTGTGGATGTGATTCTCATCGAAACTATCTTTGATACGCTCAACTGTAAGGCGATGATCGATGCGGCGCTTACCACGATGAAGAAGCATGGTGTGGACCTGCCTATCATGGTGAGTCTGACCGTGAGTGATCTGGCTGGTCGTACCCTGAGCGGACAGACCATCGAGGCTTTCCTTGCCAGCATCTCGTCTTATCCTATCTTCTCGGTGGGCATGAACTGTGCCTTCGGTGCTCCGCAGATGAAACCTTTCATCAAGCGCATGGGGGCAGTGGCGCCATGGTATATCAGCGCCCATCCGAACGCCGGACTGCCTAACGAAATGGGACAGTATGACGAGACGGCTGAGAGTATGGCTCCGAAAATCAAGGAGTTCCTCGACGAGGGACTGGTCAATATTGTCGGTGGTTGCTGTGGTACTTCGCCTGAATTCATCGCCAGTTACAACCGTATGGCGCAGGGGGTGAAACCGCATCAGGTGGCAGCCAAACCAGATACCATGTGGCTCTCCGGACTTGATCTGCTTGATGTGGACGACTCCGTGAAACTTCCGATGGATGCGTCAAGATTCGTCAATGTGGGCGAGCGATGCAATGTGGCGGGTAGCCGCAAGTTCCTCCGACTCATCAATGAAAAACAGTATGAGGAGGCGTTGGATATCGCCCGCAAGCAGGTGGCCGACGGGGCTGCTGTCGTGGATGTCAACATGGATGACGGTCTGCTGGATGCTAAGGTGGAAATGGTCAACTTCCTCAATATGATAGCTGCTGAACCTGAGATCGCCAAGGTTCCTATCATGATTGACTCCTCGAAATGGGATGTCATCGTTGCCGGACTGAAGTGCTGTCAGGGTAAGTGCATCGTCAACTCCATCTCGCTCAAGGAAGGTGAGGAGAAGTTTATCTCCCACGCCCGTGATGTGATGAGATACGGAGCTGCCGTGGTGGTGATGTGTTTCGATGAAATCGGGCAGGCTACTACCTTTGAGCGCCGTATTGAGATAGCCGAGAGGGCCTATCGCATCCTCGTGGATAAGGTGGGAATGAATCCGCTCGACATCATCTTCGACCCGAATGTGCTGGCCATCGCTACGGGTATGGAGGAGCACGATAACTATGCCGTGGAGTTTATCCGCGCTACGGAATGGATCCACCAGCATCTGCCTGGTGCCCATGTGAGCGGTGGTGTGAGCAACCTTTCTTTCTCCTTCCGTGGCAATACTTATATCCGTGAGGCTATCCATGCCGTTTTCCTTCATCATGCCCAGTTGGTGGGTATGGACTTCGGTATTGTAAATGCCAAAGCCAGAAAGGATTACGCCAAATTGCCTGAAGCACAGCGTGAACTCATCGAGGACGTGGTGCTCAACCGCAGAAAGGGTGCTGCCGACGAACTGATAGACCTGGCTAATGAGATCAAGGAACAGATGGATGCTGCCAAGGCTGCTGCCAAGGCGGGTGGTGCGCCCGTGGCTAAACCGGCTGCTCCGGAATGGCGCAAGGAACCGGTGGAAAACCGCTTGAAATATGCCCTGCGCAAGGGTATCACGGAGTTCCTGCAGAAGGATATTGATGAGGCTCTCGCCAAATATCCGCATGCCGTGAATGTGATTGAGGGACCGCTGATGGACGGTATGAACGAAGTGGGTGCTCTCTTCGGTGAAGGAAAGATGTTCCTGCCACAGGTGGTCAAGACCGCACGCACGATGAAAGCGGCTGTTTCTATCCTCCAACCGCATATAGAGGCTGAGAATACGGGCAGTTCTACCAAGGCTGGCAAGGTGGTGATGGCTACCGTGAAGGGTGATGTGCATGATATCGGAAAGAACATTGTCTGCGTGGTGATGTCGTGCAATAACTTCGATGTCATCGACTTAGGTGTGATGGTTCCTGCCGAACAGATTGTCAAGAAGGCTATCGAGGAAAAGGTGGATGCCATCGGATTGAGCGGACTGATTACGCCGTCGCTCGATGAAATGGTGCATGTGGCTCACGAGATGCAGAAGGCGGGGCTGCGCATCCCTATTATGGTGGGCGGCGCTACTACCAGCGAACTGCACGTGGCGCTCAAGATAGCTCCGGAATACGACGGTCCGGTGGTCTGGGTGAAAGACGCGAGTCTGAATGCCGGCATCTGCACCCGCCTCTTTGATAAGGTGGAAGGTCCGAAATTCGTGAAGGAACTGGACGACAAGTATGCTAAGATGAGGGCAGAATATCATGAGCAGCAGCAGAAACTCGCCAGCCTCGATGAAGCCCGCAAGAATAAGTTGAACTTGTTTGAATAAGACGCAGAATTTAGTAGATAAATGCTGAATTCATCAGATAAATACAGGATACGAAAGAGTTGATATAGAAAACGTTAGAGAAAATATAGTTATGATTAAAACGGTGATTTTTGACATGGGCGGCGTGATCATCACACTCAACCATGATGAAGCAGTGAGGCGTTTCAGTGCATTGGGGCTGCAGAAGGCTGATGAAGTTTTGAACCCTTATTGTCAGGCGGGCATCTTCGGTGACCTGGAGGAGGGGAAACTGAGTCTTGAAGAATATCAGGAGGCCCTGGAGAAGATGGTGGGCAGAAAACTGTCTTTTGATGAAGTGCGCCATTGCTGGTTGGGTTATGCGGCTGATGTGCCTGCCAATAAGTTGGCTGCTCTCCGCAAGTTGAAAGAGGAAGGCTATCGTGTGATTCTCCTCTCCAATACCAATCCCTACATGAGTTCCTGGACAGATAGCACGGAATTCTCTGGTGACGGCCATGCCATCGGTGAGTATTTTGATGCCCTGTATCGCAGTTATGAGGTGAAGTTAATGAAGCCGGATGATCGCTTCTTCCGCTATGTGCTCACTCAGGAAAAAATCCTCCCAGAAGATGCGCTCTTCGTAGATGATGGTCCGCGCAACTGCGCTGCTGCCAGCGAACTCGGTATCCGCACCTATTGTCCGCAGAATGGGGCAGACTGGACAGAGGAAATCTACAAGTTTCTGAAATAGAATGCTGTAAGTATCTGAAAAAAGATAAATATTATTGCAATTATTTTGTACTCTGCTTGAAATGTTGTACTTTTGCAGATGTAAATAGAAATAATGGGTGGACCTGATGGGGCTGCCGCGATAAAATTAAACGAAATGGTTATTAAAAAAAGAAGATGGCATTGCTTGCCGGGTCAGCCTCTGACCGACCTTGATAAGCAGGTGATGTTTTGGGAAAATAAGGGCAAATTGGTGCCTACTCGTGATTTGATCAAGACTCCAGAACAGATTGAGGGTATCCGTAAGAGCGGTGTCGTCAATACGGGCTGTCTTGATGCGGTGGCTGAAGCTATCCGCCCAGGTATGAACACGCAGGAGATTGACGACATCTGTATGCAGTACTGCAAGGATCATGACGCCATACCTGCCTGTCTCAATTACGAGGGTTATCCTAAGAGTGTTTGTACGAGTATCAATGAGGTGGTTTGCCACGGTATTCCTAAGGAGGAAGACGTGCTCCAGGAGGGCGATATCGTCAATGTGGATATGACTACCATCGTGGATGGCTATTATGCCGACGCTTCCCGTATGTTTATCATCGGTAAGACGACTCCAGAGAAGGAGCAGCTGGTGAGAGTGGCCAAGGAATGCCTCGAAATCGGTGCTGAAGTTGCCAAGCCATACAGTTTTGTGGGCGACATTGGTCATGCTATCGAGAATCACTGCAAGAAATACGGTTATGGAGTGGTGCGCGATCTCTGTGGACATGGCGTGGGCTGCGAGTTCCACGAAGAGCCAGAGGTGCTTCACTACGGTCATAAGGGTACTGGTATGCTGCTCGTTCCGGGTATGGTATTCACCATCGAACCAATGATTAACATGGGTACCTGGAAGGTGTTCATCGATGCGGACGATCCATACGGATGGGAGGTTATCACAGGCGATGAAAAACCATCTGCACAGTGGGAGCATACCTTCGTGATGACAGAACACGGCGTAGAGGTGCTGACCTACTAAAGAATACTCACCATAATATATACTCACCATTATATATAATAAGGTGTAAGAATCTGTGAGGATCAGTAGGATTCGATATAATGGTGTAAGAATCAATATAATAAGGTGTATAAAATCATGGAAGAAAACGAAAAGAAGGATATATATATATTGGGTATTGAGAGCAGCTGTGATGATACCTCGGCTGCTGTCTTGAGAAATGGAGTGCTGCTGAGCAATGTTACGGCTTCACAGGAGGTGCATCGCGCTTATGGTGGTGTGGTTCCAGAACTGGCTTCGCGTGCGCATCAGCAGAATGTGGTTCCTGTGGTCGATCAGGCTATCAAGCGTGCCGGCATCACCAAGGAAGACCTGAGTGCAGTGGCCTTTACGAGAGGTCCCGGTCTGATGGGTTCATTGCTCGTAGGTGTCAGCTTTGCCAAGGGACTCGCCCGCTCGCTCAACATTCCTCTGATTGATGTCAATCACTTGCAGGGACACGTGATGGCGCATTTCATCAAGGAAAGTGATGACGACCAGACGGCTCCTCCGTTCCCTTTCATCTGTCTTCTTGTTTCGGGTGGAAACTCCCAGATTGTGAAGGTGAATGCATACAATGATATGCAGGTGCTCGGTCAGACCATCGATGATGCTGCTGGCGAGGCTATCGACAAATGCGCCAAGGTGCTGGAGTGGGGGTATCCGGGTGGTCCTATCGTAGATAAATACGCAAGACAGGGCAATCCGAAGGCTTTCTCTTTTGCTGAACCGCATATCCCGGGACTCAACTATAGTTTCTCTGGCTTCAAGACCAGTTTCCTCTACAGTCTCCGCAAATGGGTGGCAGACGATCCTGATTTCGTAGAGAAAAACAAGTTCGACCTGGCTGCCAGCATCGAGTTTACCATCGTGGATATCCTGATGAAGAAGCTCCGCATGGCAGTGAAGCAGACGGGTATCACCCACGTGGCTGTTGCGGGAGGTGTATCTGCCAACAATGGTTTGCGCAATGCCTTTCATGATCATGCTAAGCGCTTCGGATGGACCATCTATATTCCGAAGTTCAGTTATACGACTGATAATGCAGCGATGATAGGATGCGTGGGCACGTTTAAGTATCGCGATAAGGACTTCGCAACCATAGACTTGCCTGCGTTCTCTAAAGTAACGTTCAAATAGTTTTTTATATTAAATATGGAATTTGAAAGTAAGATTTTGAGTAAGAGCATCTCAGAGATGCTATACAATAGTGATAAGACTTTGGGTACTGCAGAGAGTTGCACTGGCGGCCGTATCGCTGAGGCTATCATTGCAGTACCTGGTGCGAGCAACTACTTCAAGGGTGGTATCGTTTCCTATACCAATGAGGTGAAGGAGAACCTGCTCGGTGTGAGCCATGAGGTGCTTGAGAAGCAGACTGCCGTTTGTGAGGAAGTGGCTAAGGAGATGGTAATCGGTGCCATCAATGCCCTCCATGTGGATTATGCGATTTCTGCTACGGGTATAGCTGGTCCTGCCGGAGGTACTTTGGAGAATCCTGTGGGCACCATCTGGATAGGCTATGGCAGCAAGGATGATGTGCGCACTCTGAAACTCACAGACGATTTCGGTCGTGACATCAATCTCGCCATCGCTACCAATACGGCGTTGAAGTCTATGTTCGCTTTCCTCAAGGAGCATGAAGAGGATTTGAAGAAAGATTAAGTTCTTCTTCTATTAAGATATTAGAAAATATTAGAGGATGTGTCATAAGTTCATGGCACATCCTCTTTTTTCATTTCTTCGAAGTTTTTTTCATCGGATTTCACGGATGAATCGGAGGCATTCTTGCTTATCGGATTACTCACGGATTTTCGCGGATATTTGGCCTCTGGCCAATGGCTGGCGCCCGAAATATTCCCTTATTGTTTTTGTCACGCAGATTTCGCAGATGACGCAGATTTTTCTTCGTGGAAGTTTTTTGTCCCACAGATTTCACAGATTACACAGATTTTTCTTCGTGGAAGTTTTTTTTGTCCCACAGATTTCACAGATTACACAGATTTTTCTTCGTGGAAGTTTTTTTTGTCCCACAGATTTCACAGATTACACAGATTTTTCTTCGTGGAAGTTTTTTTTGTCCCACAGATTTCACAGATTACACAGATTTTTCTTCGTGGAAGTTTTTTT
>NZ_QTXV01000035.1:36638-37748 GCF_003461825.1 Prevotella sp. AM42-24
GACGCAGATTTTTCTTCGTGGGACATTTTCCATTCTCAGGGGGTATCTGTAACGACCGAATAGGTCGTCTCCGCGTAAATCCGTGAGTAATCGCCTTGGCAGGAAATCTCCGAATAAATTCTGTGTCATCCGATGAATAAAATAGCAATATAGACGACCTGTGACGCAACTCCTTTTCCTTTTATGTTGAAGTGAAAAATAGGGAAATGAGACGAAAATGGAAAAGGAAAAGCAAAAAAAACTTAAAAGTTGGACTTCTACAAAGGAATATTTTGTATATACGAGAATTATTTGTAATTTTGCACTCTGTTTGGAATAGGTATCAATTAACGAATTAGAAAATTAAAGATAGAAATGTCTAAGATTTGTCAAATTACAGGTAAGAAGGCACAGTTAGGTTGCAATGTGTCTCACTCAAAGCACCGTACAAAGAGAAGCTTTGACGTTAACCTCTTCAGCAAGAAATTCTACTATGTAGAAGAAGAGTGCTGGATTAGCCTTAAGATCAGCGCTGCTGGTCTTCGTCTCATTAACAAGGTAGGTCTTGACGCTGCCCTGAAGCAGGCTGTGTCTAAGGGTTACGTAGATTGGAAAGACATTAAAGTAATAGGAGAATAATATCATGGCAAAGAAAGCAAAAGGTAATAGAGTACAAGTTATCCTCGAGTGCACTGAGCATAAGAACAGTGGTATGCCAGGTACAAGCCGTTACGTGACTACAAAGAATCGTAAGAACACTCCTGAGCGTCTTGAGTTGATGAAGTACAACCCAATCCTTAAGAAGATGACTCTTCACAAGGAGATTAAGTAAGCTCGCTTACAAGTTTATAAACAATTTTATCAATTAAATAGACTATGGCAAAGAAAGCGGTCGCTACCCTCCACGAAGGTAACATGGATGGTCGCGCATATACAAAGGTTATCAAGATGGTTAAGAGCCCTAAGACTGGTGCTTACGTTTTCGATGAGAAGATGGTACCTAACGAGGCTGTTAAGGATTTCTTCAAGGACTAATCATTTAGTACTTAATATATTCATGGGTCGTAACTCTACCGAGTTGCGACCTTTTTCTTGTATGCTCGGCATGAGCTTATTCTAATGGGTGCAAGT
>NZ_QTXV01000036.1:0-36970 GCF_003461825.1 Prevotella sp. AM42-24
TTTTAAGTTAAAATGGTGTACACTTTTTCTGTAGTAAGACATTTTACTCAAACAAAATCCCCCAGCCAAAATTGATAGGCTGGGGGACTTTGTTTGAGTGATATAGTGTTTTATATTACTTTGCAATGTACTTTCTGTTGTTGTGGATATAAATACCCTTGTTGAGAGCCTGCAAATCGCTTGTAGAAGCGTTCTTGATTACCAGGCGACCACTGAGGTCATAGACGTTGTTGTCCGCCTTGTTTTTATTATCTAATGTGATACCAGCTATAGAGTTGGTTGCTTCAGTATAAAGAGTAAATGCCAAAATGCATTGTTTTACTTTCGGTGTGAAGGTCAACGTGTGCTCTACAGGAGAATTAAACTCCACTGTATAGTTCTTCACGCTCTTGTCCTTTGGGAAGGCATAGGCTGTTGCATCATAGCTTGTACCATTAATCTCGCCGATATAGGCATCTGCATCAGAATAGTTGTTGCGACCCTCAATATCCATCTTGGTTATCTTTACTCCATCAGGAATAATGATGGTGTATTGGTTTGCACTGTACTTGATGTAGTTTGTACCAGAACCAATATCATATTTTTTTCCTTTTTCGTTGCTGATGGAGAAACTATTGCTGAATGTCGCAGTTGAACTTGTGCCGTCAGTCAAGGTCTTTGAGTTCAAAGTGAAAGGACCTTTTGTATCTGTAACCGTAGAACCTGTTGAGGTTGCATTGCATTCATCTGTCCATGATGAATCATATTTCTGAAGCCAGATAGCACCACTGCTTACTGTAATCTTGGAGTTGTTTTTGAATACGAGATTATCCACGAAACGGATATCGATACCCTTCTTGGCTGATATCTGTACGTTGTCGAGTGTCACGTTTTTGATGTGGCTCTCAGGGCGACCTACCAGGAAGATGGCATTCCCATCGCAAACATCTGTAGTCTTTACATTCTGCAGATAAATACCATTATAGGTTGGGGTAGTGCCATCTACCGCTCTTGCGTTTGCCTTATCTACAGCAGGATCGCTATTGTAGTTCTTGTCGTAGAAGCAGTCGATAGAGAGTGGATTCTTTACCTTGGTCATGGTGAAGTTAGTAAACTTCCAGTCTTCCTCGCCACCGCCACGTAGTGTACCATCGCTATTAATACCTGTCTTCATGCGGATACCAGCAGTTGTACCGTTCATAGTGATGTTATCGAACCATACATGCTTGATGTTCTTGGTGTAGCTACCGATAGAAGCACCATGTCCTGTACCGAACTTGCAGTTCCAGACATGGATGTACTGTGCATCATTGTCGCAAACGATATTGTCATCGCCGTTGCTGATGTTACAGTTGTAGATATTAACGTATGGACCCCAGATAGAGATTCCATCGGTGTTATGCGATGCCTTTCCCTTGCCAGCTTCAGATGAAGGTTCACTGATGGTTACATCATGGATGGTAGCATGGCTAGCTTTACCGCTGTTGCTGATGGTGATGTTTACACCCGGAGTATTCTGAATCTTGAAGTGGCGGAGCAGGAAGTGCTTGCCCTGCTCGAAGCGAATCATTGCACCAGGATTGAAGGTTTCACCATTCTCTCTAGCGAGCCACCAGCGTGCACCCTGACCGTCGATGACAGAAGTTTCACCTTCACCCTCGATAACAACGTCGGTAACGTTCTTGCCCTTGTTCTTTCCGCCGATGAAGACAATCTTTGTGTTAGGAGCCTTGCCGTATTCCACGAGCTTCAATGTGGCACCTGCGCTGAGATGAAGGATGGTCTTCGCCTTGATGCTGAGCACTTCGGTCTTGCTGGTCATCTGGTCTGTGCTGCCAAACATCCAGGTACCCGCAGGTATTACGACCATACCGCCAGTATTAGGAACAGCATCCAGGGCTTTCTGAATAGCTTTGGTGTTATCTGCTGCCGATGTAGATGCACCATAGTCTTTGATGTTAAACGTATTTGCTGATGTGATGGCTGGCAATTGTGGTAACTCAACTGCAGTCCATCCTTCAGGAGTATTCTGGGCATTTTGCTCAGAAGTAATACCAGTAAAAGTCTGGGACTTGGCAATGCCTGGCAGAGCCAAGAGTGCTGAAAGCACGATAGTTTTGATGATTGATTTTCTCATTGTAATTTAGGCTAAATTTTATTTGTGGCAAAATTACAACTATTCTTTATAAAATAAGGTATAATCATCTCAAAATAATACGAAAACGATTGCGTAGTAGAAAAAAAGCGCAACGCTCAAGTCGAACATTGCACTTTCTATGTGTTTATGAATTTAACTTTTTGATTTCCTCTATAGATAATCCTGTAGATTGGGAAATGATGTCCAATGGTGTATTTAAAGCAAGAAGTCTGAGCGCGATTTCTTTGGTCTTTTCTTTTTCTCCTTCAGCTCTTCCTTCAGCTCTTCCTTCAGCTCTTCCTTCGATTCTTCCTTCTGTTAGACCATCTTGATATCCTTCGTCACGGCTGGTATCGAAGAGGCTCTTCATGTGCCTAACTGCTTCTAAATGGCGGAAATAGGCTTGTTTGTCTTTTTGAGAGAGTGAATCTACACGCAGACGTTCGCGTGCCTCTGGTAATCCTGCAGCAGTGGCTTTTGAACTGATAGAACCTGTTTTTAGAAATTCAATCCATTCGTCAAGTGGAGTAGTTGCTACCTTGTCAAAATCATTGACACGTAGTATGTAGTACTCTGGGAACAAGTCACCAGGACTCTTCCTTAACTCCAATTTATCATCTTTGATGCCAAAGAATTTCTCATTCTGTCGGATGGAGAGTTTAAGTGTATCATGTGGTTCGTGTTCACCGACGAACTCGGTTTTGCCATGGTAAACATAATCTTTGCCTTGTCCCAGTTCAAAATAGACGATGTTGATGGAATACACCTTGCGGACAGCTTCGTATGGCTTGCCAAGACCAATATATTCCGTTATCGCTTTAGAAACTCCATAGAGCATGCGATGGAAATAGGTTTGCTCTCGACTGTTTTGTACTTCAATGATGCACAACTGCTCGTTTTCGCTTTCTGCCAGAATATCTACTCGGTTATATTTATCGTCCTCGTCTTCTTGGTTGCTTTCGCTTTCCAGAAAGCGGTGAATCTTAAATTTCTTTCCAAGTAATGAAGACAGGAAACCTTCAAGCACAACATAATTAGCTTTGTTGCGCAGCAGACGTTTCATCGCCCAGTCGAATCTTATATAGTTTTCTCCGTTCATTGTCATTTCTTGTTAGTCTTAATACTTGCTGCAAAGATACGCTTTTCTTCTGTAACTTCCAAGAAATTAACAAAAAAAGTTTTGTGAATGGTGGGGGAGAGGGAGAGAAACAAAAAAGTGCAACGCCCGGTGTGGGCATTGCACTTTAATATGATAGTTTGATTGAATTTATCTAATCCAACGTGGGTCACCTACCTTTTCCTTCTCCAAGATTGAGTTTTTGAGATAGAATTCGCCATTGGTTGCATTTTTGAACGCTGAGCCAGATGCTACTTCAAGTTTGTTAACTTCAAAAGAGTTTTTGTAGAAACTGAAGTCTGTGGTCTGGTATGTAGCTGTTGCATCAGGTTTTACTACACCATTCTTCTTAGCGTCCAAATCCCAAGCTTGGATACCTCTAGCATTTGGATTGGCTGTCTTTGCAAGGATTGTCTTATTCATCTTAATTTTAATTCCTTGTTTTGCATCTTTTGCATTGATGAAATAGCCATCTGCGCCAACTACATTGTAGAAAGTACATGCATTTATGTCTATGGTTGTAGAAGATTTCGCCTTTGATAAATCGAAGACACTACTCTTTCCAAGACTTATGTTTGAGAATGTAGAGTTAACAAACTTGATGTTGTTAATCTTGTCTATACCCTTGTTCATGCAAATGAATGCATAACCACCTGTACCATGATTATTTGAAATACAATTGTCAATGATAAGCTGGTTTACTGATTGACCAGAAGAAGCCTTGAAGTTAACAAGTGCTCTTTCCATGTTGCTGATGTTGCATTCTGTGAATCCCAAAGAATCGATATCGCAAGCTTTATCTTCATTGATAAAATATTGGCAGCCTGAAATGCCTTCATCTGTGTTCTGAAGTCCATCAATATTTACGTGTTCAAAGCTGATGTAACCATGATTTCCTGCTACAGATACAGACTTCTTTACATTCAGTGTTGCCTTTTCACCAGCTCTACCGAAGAATGAAATAGAAACACCCTCTGGGATGCTGATTGCCTTTTCTGAAGTACCCAAGTCGATAGTCTTACCAGCAGGGATACCTAATGTGATAGATACATTAGAAGCACCTTCCATCTTCTCGAATGCCTTATTAGCCCACTCTTCGATGTCCTCATTTGTGATGACAGTACGGGCTTCATTCAGTTTTACAATGTAGTCGGCAGATGGTAATCCCTTGGCTGTCTTCACAGTCTTGGAACCACGAACTTTCTCTCCATTGAGTAAGCTAAATGTATATGAACGATTTGAGTTCAAACCTGTTATCTTATACTCACCAGCTTCGCGGTCAGCATCTGTCAGAGCGATGTCCTCAGTCTGGATTTCTCCCTCGCTATCCTTATAAGTATAGCGAAGAGTGGTTACGTTAGAACCTGGAATCCATGTCAAGCGGATATTATCGTCCAAGCGGTCTTTCTCCAAAACATCGTGAAGGATACCTGGAGTACGGAAAGAGTCGCCATCCTTATAATATACCCATTTTGATTCAGCCTTGGTTGAAGACATGGCTTTTACACGCATGTAGTACTTGGTGTATTCTTCCAGGTTGTTAATGTCAACAGGAGCAGATGTGATACTCTTGTCTTCACCGAAGATTCTTGCGTTCTCACCTCCCATAGGTACATCATCATAAAGAGAGTCTGTGCTCAACTCTACGATGTAGTATTCAGTGTTCTTGTCATACGCAGAAAAGTTGACTGCAATCTTGGTTGGTTGGTCGTCATCTGTGTCAACAGACAAAGCAGAACTCTTGACACCAAACAAGCGGTCGTGAGTACTGTCAACATCCCAGTCGTTCTTATCTGTACAAGAAACCATTGGTGTCATGGCCAAGAAGGCCAATGACATTCCAAATATATTCTTTATTTTCATCTTGTTTCTATTATTAACAGTTCGTACTAATCGTTATAGCCATAAGAATTGTACAAATGACCATTTGATGCAGAGATTGTGGTAGATGCAATAGGCATGAGGTATCTGTTCTTAACAGGTACATTGTCGCCCACAAGACCACTGCTGATAGAAGGCAAGTTAGTGTTTACCTGAGTATCCTTGCCGCTTGTCAAGCTAGACTTGCCAAAGCTATCTGCACTACCAGTAAAGTCTGATTCAGACTCATCTCCGGCGAGACCATACCAAGTTACACTGCTCATGTCAATCTTGGTCTTTGTGTCATCAGTATAGTTGAAGTAAATCTTCTCCTGATATTTCTTGTCAGTCAAGTCCTGGATATAAGTATCCTTGAACTCCTGAATCTTCTGAGCCAAGAGATTCCAGCGAATCAAATCCCATTTGCGGTAACCTTCTCCAGCAAACTCCCAAGCGTTCTCCTGTACGATTGCTTCGAACAGACCTTCCTTGGTTTTAGGAATGTTGTTGATGTAGTGGTTTGCCAAAGCCTTGTCGCTGAAAGCACGGTCGTGAACTTCTGCAAGAGCCTGAAGTGCAGTCATACCTGCGTCACCATCATAACGACCTGTAGGACCAACCAACTCGTTCATAACCTCAGCGTACCAAAGCAGAATCTGAGAGTAGCGCATCACGACAGGGTTAATACCTGTGGTGTGCTTAGCTGTTGCCTTCAAGTTGTCTGACAACCACTTGTCGTTCATCTTGCGAGCATCCCACTTACCGCAGTAAAGACCAAATGGAGCGTTGCCAAGCATGCTCTCTACTGTCTTCTTACCATCCTGTTTAATCTCGAATGCTGCTACTGTAACGTCACGACGCTGGTCTGCCTTGTCGTAAGAGTAGAGGAGAGGCGCTGTCAACTTCAATTTACCAGAAGAGTTACTATAACCATATTCTGTAGTAACGCCATTCAAGCGTACACCAACTGTATAACCCAATTCACCAGTAACGTTGCTACCCATAGGTATCTCGAAGAGATTTTCCTGATAGGTCTTGTCAAGAGTCAGCTGGTTCAAGAGATACCATTCATTTTCGAATGATGGATTCAATTTGTGTGAACCACTCTTGATGATAGCACTGAGATGCTTGAGTGCAATCTCATACAGTTCCTTGCACTTAGCGGCACCTGGACGCTGTGTAGGGTAGGTTGCGTCTGTGTAAGTTGCAGTCTCGTAGCCTTCCTTCGCTTTTTCGCGGATAGCATATCCTGCACGTGTCAAGGCAATCTGTGCCAAGAGACCATGTGCATAACCCTTGGTTGCATGCTCTGTAGTGTATCCTTCTTGACCTGCCCAAGGAAGAAGTTCTATGGCTTCATCAAGATTTACCATTAAGCTGTCAAGGATGCTGTCGCGATCCATTTTATAAAGGTATGCATTGGAAAGGTCTGATTTTGATGACTCTGCCTTGAAAGGTACGTCACCGAAGAAACGTACCAGGTCGAGATAGCACTGTGCACGGAGTGTTAAAGCCTCTCCGAGATAGCGTCCCATTGTTGCTTTGTCTGACTTGCTACCATTCTGGTACAGGTCGCTGTTTTTTACGCCATCAACAACGTCGTTTGCGTCTTCAATAACACCATAGAGTGCATCCCACACGCCAGCAATCTTAGACCATCCTGGATCGGCATTGTAGTTCATGTTACCACGCTCACTTGTAGCGTTAGTAGCGTCACTTCCAAGACCATCCACCAATTCGATGTCGCTGTTCAGGTTCCATACGATGGCGAGGTCCTGAGAGTATGTACGGTCTTGAGTCAAACCGCCATATATCTTGTTTACTCGTAAGCCTGTGTAGTAGGTAGAACCATATACATTAGAGTTCTCCAACTCAGAAGGTGACTTCTGATCAAGGAAGTCTGAGCAAGAAACCAATGTTGCAGCTCCCAAAGCTACCAAGACTTTTGAAAATATCTTGTTCATGTTCTTTGTTACTTTTTTAGAATGTTACATTAATACCACCTACAAATGTACGGCTCTTAGGGTATGCTGCGTAGTCGATACCTGGAGTCATAGGATTCTTTTTGCTGCTTGTGTCAACTTCAGGGTCATAACCCTTATAGCTTGTCATGCAAAGCAAGTTGTAGCCGGTGAAGTAGATACGTACGTTGCTGATGAAGATGTTCTTCAACCAGGTCTTTGGCAATGTGTAGCCAATAGTTACGTTCTGCAAACGCAGGAATGAAGCGTCTTCTACAGCATAATCAGTCAACTGCATGGCTGTAACGGCAGCTGGATTGTAGATGCTCTTGCCTTGGTTCAACTCGTTCAAGCGAGCCATAACTTCTTCTGTGCCACCATATGTTGTGATGGTTGAAGTAGAAATCTTACCAAGGTTCAAACCATTGTTAGGGTCAATCCATGTGTAACGTTTGTCGAGGGTAAAGTCATCTACAAGGTTGTACTTCTTGTTAGAACCTGAATAGAAGGCGTTAGCCAGCTTGGTTCCGTTTACAATCTTGTTGCCAAGAGAGTAGTTGAAGAACACATTGAAGTCGAAGTTGCCTACGTGACCGTCGAAACCGAAACCACCAGTTGTTGTAGGAACGGTATTTCCAAGACGCTGCTTGATAGGATTACCATTTTCGTCGCACTGTACCTTAGGACCACCAGGGTAGTAGGTGCCGCCGAAGATGTCCTTGCTCTTGTCTTTTACTCCATCAGCCAATTCCCACTTACCCTTGGCATTGAGAACCAAGTCGCCAGTGCCTGTAGCTGGGTCGTATACTGTATAGTAACCATTCATCTTGTAACCCCAGAGTTCACCAAGTCGGCCGCCCTGTTCTACACGGAAGTCTTCATACTTAGAGATGGTTGAACCACTCCAGTTACTGCTCTGCCATGGATTCTCAAGATTCAACTCATCAATCTTGTTCTTGTTGTAAGAAACATTGAAGTTGAAGTTCAAACCAAACTTCTTCTTGTCTACGATGACAGCATTGAGTGCTAACTCGACACCTTTGTTAGAAGTTTTACCAAAGTTCTGGAACTGGTAGCTATAACCTGTGTTTGATGGAATCAAAGTCTGCATCAAGAGGTCCTTAGTGGTATTCCAGTAGAAATCCAAAGTACCGCTGATACGTCCGTTAAAGAAACCATAGTCGATACCGAAGTTACGGGTAACAGTTGTTTCCCACTTCAGGTTAGGGTTATAGAGATAAGTTCCATGCTCCAACATTGAACCACGATTCTCATCAAAGAATGGAGCCTTTGATGTGTTGTTAGCCATAGAGTATACGGTAGAAATCAAACCGGAATTGATACGGTTGTTACCGGCAGTACCGAAACTCAAGCGAGCCTTCAAGTTAGAGAGCCACTTAGAAGCACCTTTCAGGAATGATTCATCAGACATACGCCATGCCAAAGCTAAAGATGGGAATACGCCCCACTGGTTGCCGCTGCCAAACTTACTAGAGCCATCAGCACGCATAGTGAATGTTGCCAGATACTTATCATTCAATGTATAATTGATACGACCGAAGTATGAGAGGATGTTCTCATCGGCAGCGATTGTTCCTTCGTTTGGAAGGGCAGTACCTGCACCAGTATTTGACAAAACGTCATCAATACCAAAAGATGCTGGGTAAGCAACAGATATGGCATTTCTTGTAGTCTGCTCGCTGCTGCTCCATTCCTGACCCAACAATACGTTGATATGGTCACGGCCTCCGAAAAGCTTGCTGTTATCGTAAGTGATAGTGTTGGCATTGCGCCAGTTCTTCTTGCTTACCTTAGTAAACACAGCTTGTGGCTGACCATTGTAGCCGTACTTTGAATTGGTTGTGGCATTAGAACCCCAAACTTGATCGGTATTGTTGTAATCCCAGCGATAACCAAATTCTGAGCGTAAGGTGATATTCTTGAAAGGCTTCCAGTTCAAACCTACGTTGTAGTTCTGCTGGAAACGCTCCTGATACTTATAAGAATCATAAATGCGCTCGATAGGATTGCGTTCTACTGATGTTGAGTTTTCCTCGTCCTCATCGCTATCTGTAAGAGGATATACTGGCCAGAACTTTACGGTATTGGCAACGATAGAGTTGGCTGCGTTGCTTTCATTTGTGTCAGCACCACCATTCAGACCATCAAGTTTGGTGAATGCCATACGAGCATTGAAATCTAATGACAACCACTTGTTCAAATTGGCATTGATTTTAGCATTTACATTGTTCTTTGCATAACCAGAACCAAGCATGATACTCTTCTCGTCGTTATGAGAGAAGCCAATGTTATACTTGATATCCTTAGTACCACCGCTAACGCTTACATTATACTGCTTTTGGTTACCAGTACGACCGAATACTTCGTCCTGATAGTCTGTACCTTCTACAGACTTCCAGATATCGAGGTCGCTGTAGTTACCATAGTTTGTTGCACCAACTTCATAAAGAGAGTATGCAAAGTTATAAGGGTCAAGAGTCTTGATCAACTTTGTAACCTTCTTGTAGCCGAGAGATGCATTAAAGTTTACCTGAGTCTTACCCTCAGAACCGCTCTTGGTTGTAACGATGATAACACCATTGGCACCACGGGCACCATAGATAGCTGTAGAGGAAGCATCCTTCAATACGTCGATGCTCTGGATTTCGCTTGGAGCGATGTCGCTGATAGAGCTTACTGGGAAACCGTCAACGATGTAGAGAGGAGAGTTGTCCTGTGAAAGAGAACCACCACCACGCACGCGAATCTTCACGTCAGCATCAGGTGAACCTTCTGTGGTGGTGATGTTCACACCCGCCATCTTACCGGTCATCGCCTCGCTTACGTTAGAAACTGGAATGTTGGCAATTTGCTTATCGCTGATAGAAGAAACAGAACCTGTAAGGTCCTTCTTTCTTACAGTACCGTAACCGATAACGACTACGTCATTCAAGCTGTTTGCTTCGTCTTCAAGTTTTACAGTAATGTTAGTTTTACCTGCAACGTTCACTTCCTTAGATTTCATACCGATGTAAGTAATCTTCAGTTTGTTACCTTTGCCTTTCAAGTTTACGGTAAAGTTACCATCAATGTCGGTCACGCCACCATTACCTGCTACACCTACCTCCATGACAGATGCGCCGATAATAGGTTCGCCCGTATTGTCAGTAACAACGCCCTTAACGGTCTGCGCTGAGATGCTCGTTACACAGAACATCAATGCACCTGCTAACGCAATTTTCTTTTTGTTTGAATTACCAGACATACATTTATTTTGGTTAGATTAGTGAAATATTGTATAATTCTGTGCAAATATACGAATATTAATTTATCTGACAATAGATTTTTATATAAAAAATAACGTAAACGTTTTCGAAGTTCTCTCCAAAAAGTTTCTTTTATAGTGTTTCCGTTAACATAAAAATCCCCAACAAGAATCCATCGAACTTCTTCCGATGTCCTCTTGTTGGGGATTAACTATGATTTTACGTTGCTTTCAAACAACATCTTCAAATTTAGCTTACTTGACAATCACCTTGCTTGTCTTCTTGCTTCCATCCTTGAAAGTCTTTACGATGATGTTGATGCCTTTCTGGAGGTTAGAGAGTTGAGTGCCGTCAGCTGCAAAGATTGCTGTCTTGATGACTGTTGTTGCTGTTGTCATGGTGCTATTGATTCCTGTACTAACAGTGCCGTTTGCAGTACCGAAGCCACCCATACCATTTGCTGCACGAACTGTGAAGGATGCTTTGTCATCATTTACAATCAATGAATTCTCTGTAGTCAGCGTATAGAATTTTCCGTCTTTTGCTACGAGATACATTTTTGCATCACCAGTCCATGAAAGTTTGCCGTCCTTTAATGTTGTGGCCGTGGCAGTAGCCTGAGCTGCTTTAGCTTCTGGTTTCCAGTCGCCGAATACCGCATCGAGGGTGTATGTTGCTGCTTCTTCAGCAGTCAGGATAATGTTCTCTTCTGCCTTCTGCTGAGTAGCCCCAGAGTTCTTGAAGATTACTTTCTTCTCTGCAGGAGAGAATACGTTACCTTCTGCGTCCTTCAATACGTCGAGGCGAAACTTGTCTGCCATCGCATCGCCCATCGCGTTGATGGTGAAGTAAGCGTACTTCTTGTCATCGTTCAGAATCTCATCCTTTTGGTTCACGGTTGTGTTGAGCCAGGTAAGACGGGTGATATTGTTCCATGAACGACCAAGACTGAAGTTTGCAGCTTTGTTTTCAATGGTACAATCTTTGAAGATGTATCCCCATTCACTCTTGCTGTTAGGAGCTGCAATCACATCCTCACCGTACTTTTCGCCTTCCTTGCGACTCTCGTTTACGAAGAGTACACGGTTGAAATATACATCGCCGCCACCACAAACGTAGTCCACGGTGCCGTGAATCTCTGAATCCTCAAAGTAGAACTGGCCCTTGCCGTTTGGCTCATTGCTATAGTAGGTATCCTGGTAAGAGAGCATCTTCACATTCTTGCAGATGGTCTGGGTACCACGATCCTGGAGGCAGACAGCACGACCGGCTGAACCGCTCTTGTAGTATTCCAGTGCATTCTGTAGGGTGACGTCCTGCATATAGAGGTTGTTGCTTGTGTTGAGAAGGGTAGCGGTGGTACCGATGCCCTCGTTCTCGATAGCAGGCTTGTTGACGATGATGGTCTTGTCCATGCTCTCACCGATGATAGAGATGTTGTTACCGCTAATCTGAGTGAGGCACTTGTCTCCCAAATCGTATGTTCCGTCTGGTAAGAAAATGTATGAACGTGGAGCGTCTGTTGCTGCGTTAGCTGCATTGACGATTTCCAATGTTGTGCTGAAACTCTTTGCATCGCCTGCCTTTACTGTGTACCAGTTACCATCTTGAGCATAGGCTGGTTCTGTCATGTTCACAATGCTAAGGCTGTGGAGGTAAGCATTAACGGCGAATGTAAGTGTGTACTCGCCACTTTCTGTAGAGCTGTTCTGCAGGATTGTGCTGATACCATCCTTGTTTGCCTTAGCCTCTACACTTGCAATCTTATTACCTTTAGGGTCTGTCAATGTGATTTCGCCTGTGGTTGAATATTGGCAGAGATCCAATTTGAGGTAACCCTTGCCACCCATCAAGATTTTAATCTTGTCACCAGCAGCAAAAGTCCAGCCATGTGTTTTATCGTGCCATTTACCATTGCCTTCTACACAGAATGCTTCATGGTCGTCTGCACAGAAACCTTCCTTCTGAAGATTGAAGTCGTAGCGAGCTGTTGTGTTGGCTGTTTCGATGTCGGTAACGACTGCATAGAGTTTTGTATCTGATGTAATCACTGATGATGTCGTATATTTCTTTTCATCCTGCTTTACAGATGTTGCCCAGCCGCGGAATTTCTTTCCGTCAGTTACGGTCACCTTTCCTTCTGCCTCTTTATCGAAAGAAGCGATTGTAGCATCCTGCTCAACCTTTTGGGTGCCGATAGCTGTTGTTTCGTCTATATCATAATAGGTGAGGGTGAAGTCTGGCTTGAAGCCTACAGTCAACTCGTATATTGCTTCATCACCATTAGCTTCTACCACGATTGAAATGACTGTTTTCTGATTGTTGCCCTCTCCGGTAGTAGTATAGGTTGTACTCTTGATGGTTCCGTTGTCTGCTGTGATTTCTGTCAGAGGGTTGGTCTCTGAAATGAGATTCGCCTTCTTTGAGACAAGAATAGTTGCCAATTGCTTGCCTGTAGCATCCTCGTTGAAGATATCTACTGCTTGATATTTTTCTCCGTTGAGGCTGAAACTTCCGAGCATTGGAGTCTTGCTCATATCTACATTGCCATAGATAGTCAGGTCGGTAACGTAAGCGTTCTGACCGAGAGCAAAGTTCTCAAACTTGATCTGACAATTGGTGCGGTTTACGTCGAGTGTCAGATCCTCACCACTTGCTTTTGCGATAGATACGTTGTGGATTACTACCCAGTCTTCATCGCCGTCACCTTTGACAGAAACCTTGATACCACGTTTGCCGCCGGTAGCAGCCTGGTGCAGTGTAATCTTGGTGATGTTAGCCAAAGCAGATGTTACTACGTTAGGTTCTGCAGCCTTGTATTCGTCAGTATATTTGGCTGTCTGCATGAAACCGGTAACTTCTGGGAACTTAGTGTTGGTACCTGTTGGATAAACACCTACACCGTTGAATGTAAAGCTGAGTTCCTCCTTGCTGTAGAGGGTTTTCACGTTTACCACTTCGTCTGTAACTTTACTGCGGTCGATTTCTTTCCAGTTGGTGAAATCAGTAGAGTAGAGTGCCTTTTCTTGAATAGCACTTGCTTGTACTACCTTTATCTGATAGAGGTAACTGGTGGCTGTTGCAATTACTTCAACATAGCCTTGAGTTACTTCTGCAGAAGTGGCTTTGTGTTCTGTTACATCTGTAGTTGCTGCAATACCACCTACCGTATAATTGTGATAGTTAGGATAACTTGTCACTGTGACTACATCTTTGGCAGACTTCACTGGAATCTGAAGTTTTGTGCCTGCATTAAACTGGGCATCACTTGTTCTTCCCGTGAGTTTGCCAGTTGTTGCATCAACGCGCATAATGATGCCATCCATTGTTGAGTTTACCTCACCAGTTTTGCCTTCAAAATTAGTTGCTGCGTTGATTCCTCCTGGCTTGTTGTTCTGGAAGTCCCAAATAGCAGTAACATCTTGTGCTTTTGCAATGCATGCAAAGACAAGTAACAGACTAAGCAGTCCGAATCTCAGTAGATTTCTTTTCATTGTTTGTTACTTTTAGGTTTAAATTTATGATGTTTGTATATTTATGCTTGTGTAGTTTACTTGTTTGCTCAAGTAGATTTACGCAGCAAAAATACAACAAATATCTGTAATATGTATATAAGATACCGGTGAAACGCACGTAATCGTTTGCGTGAGATTTCTCTACTTTTCTGTTCTATTTTATCAGATAATGTGTTACTTTTGCAAGCGAAAATAAGCTAATAACTTAAATATTCAAACAAATTACAGATTAATAAACTTAAAACGTAACGATTATGAAGAAATTCTTTACTCTTATTGCCGCTGTCGCTATGGCAGCAAGTATGAACGCCCAGACTTTGTCGTTCGATACTGAATATGCAGCTGGTTCTGTGCCTGCAACTTTTTCTACTAAAGGTTTGGTGTTGACTGTTGTTGATACAAAAAATAAACTTGTTGTAGATCCGAATTCGGCTTATTTTGGTACTGCTGATTCTTATCAGAAGTTTGATAAAAGATTGAAATCTGGTGGAAAGTCTTCATCTAACAATAATTTGACTCTTACTTTGCCTTCAGATGGTACTCTTAAAGTATATGCTCGTACAGGATCTTCTTCTGCTACAAACCGTAATGTTATATTGACACAGAATGATACCGAGTTGGCTAATAAGATACTCTTAGAGTCAGAGGCTGTTTCTGTTAACATGCTGGTTGATGGAGTAGAGGTAGCTAAGAAAGTTTATCCTGCTGTCTCTGTTGCAGTAAAAGCGGGTGATGTGTCTATCACTTATCCAGAAGGTAGTATCAATTTCTATGGTTTTGAATTCGTGGCTGCTGGCACTACTGGCATTTCTGATATCCAAGCTCCAAAGTCTTCTAAGGATGGCGCAACATTCAATCTCTTAGGTCAGAAAGTTGCAAATGATGCTAAGGGTATTGTTATCAAGAATGGTAAAAAGTTCATTAATAAATAATTTCCTTTTGAAAGCGTAAAAAGGTTAATCATAGGTTTAAGGATATAGTTTAGTTACCCCCTGTCGGCAATATGCTGGCAGGGGATTTTTATTTGTTTTATCTTGCGATATAATCTATCTTTTTCTATGATATGGTATGGTTCCGACAAGGTTATCCTATTTGATAACCTTGTCAGTCTTTATTGTCCCATTCGTCAATTCTATCTTTCTGATGTTTACTCCTTTATTGGGAGTGGGTAATTTTGTACCATTCTGGGTATAGTAGGTGATGGATTTGATGGCGTTATTGCCTACTTCCTGGTCATTCTCTATCTGAGAAATTCCGGTGGAAATGGTGGTTGGATAATACTCATCTACTCCTGAAAGGGCATCCTGGTTTTCTGCCTTCATGATATTCTCTACCAGAGAGTTGGCATAGACTTCGATATTTTTATAATAACCCTTTTTGTCGAGCGAGTAGGTGAGGGCATCGGAAGCGTCGTTTGGATTCAGACCATTCGCCTTTTCCCATTCATCAGGTATGCCATCCTTGTCTGTATCAAAGTCTGCAGGACGTGTGCCGGTTCCGAAGTTCGCTTCCGTATATCCTTTTACATCTGATACCTTGTCGATGATACCTGGAGAGTTGGTGATGCTACCTTTGTAAGTAGCGGTACCCGTCTTGGCTTCTTCCATGTATCGAGCATCTATTTCGTCGCGATAGAGGGATGCTCCTACATAGGCTAAAACCTTTTCGTATGCTTCAGCAGCAGAGTGGGTGGTTACTTGTCCTGTTGGAGCAGGTTCGTCCATCTTAATCTTGACACAAGACTTGCCGCTGATGGTGGTATGAGCCACTGCATCGCCATAGAAGTTGTTGGCATCCGGACTATAGTATTCACCGTTTAGGCTTGGAATACCCTTGTCATAGCTGACACCTTTCCAGTCTTTATTAGCAGTTTTTGAGCCTTTGGTGGTCTCGGTCGTATTACCATTAATGTAATAACGACTGGTCATGTCGTATAATTCTGGATGATTTTTGTCGGAGTTACTCTGTGTAGAAAGTGTAACAAGTGTGATACGGTCTTGGCTTCCTCGCTCTTTACCTGTGCTCACATCTACTTTGAGTCCATTCAGAGTTGTACCTTTCAAACTATGGCTGGGACCAGCCTTATAGTAGTTGTTGACAATATTGATCTGTCCGCCACCAGGACCGCCATAGCAGGTTCCTTGAGCATTATACATCACGCAGTTGCGAAAATCAACGTTCTCTGCCTGTACGGCGTTTTGCCATTTGTAGGTGCTGTATTCCTTGTTGGAAGTATAGCCTGTCCATCCATATCTGGCACCATTGAATCGAGGACCACGGTTCATGAGATGAGCTACAAAGTTATGATGGAAGCTTGCCAACTTACCACCCCAGATGCCGCCATAGCCATGAGCACCCTTGGAGTGACCAGGGTTGGTGAGGCTTTCGGCTACAGTGCACCACTGCATGGTGAAGTTGTTGTTGTCATAGAACGAAGCCACCTCGTCGATACTCCAGCTGAAGGAGCAGTGGTCGAAGATGATGCCGGTCTTGTTGCGCTGCCATGAAGCATCAGCTCCGTCGTTGATGTTCTTCTCCTGTCCACGGCGAATGCGAATGAAACGGATGATGTTGTTGCTACCCGGTTGAACCGTATAATAGCGCAGGGTGATGCCTGGCGAAGGGGCAGTCTGTCCGAGAATTGTGATGTTGTCTGCGAATTTAAGGTCAGACTTCAGCGCAATCACACCAGCCACATCGAAGACGATGATCTTATTGCCAGACTTGACAGCTTCTCTGAAAGAGCCGGTTCCGCTGTCATTGAGATTCGTTACGTGTACGATTTTTCCGCCTCTACCACCCGTTACGTATCTTCCGTGACCTTCGGCTCCAGGAAAGGCAGGGGCTTGCGCCATGGCTGCTGCGCTGATGAGCGAAGCTGCCAATAGTGTAAAAACTTTCTGTTTCATTTGTTTCAGTATGTTATTTTGTTAGATTCTTTTTATCTGATAATTTGTTTTGAAACTAATATCTTGACAAAGTTAAGCATAAAATATGTAATAAGTGGAGTTTTCCTTTTCTTTTATATATTTTTATGACAAAATGAGTTTTCTTCAAGCGGTTCTGTTTTTCCAACCCTTACCCCACTTTCATTTTTGCGTGGGCAAGCAATAATTTCTCCTTGCCCACGCAATAAATTTTCCTTGGGCAGGGAAGAAAATTCGGCTTCAATAAAAAATGCAGTTTATGGAAAAATTAGTTTACATAGGATTATCAGTTTTAAAGATGAGAGAGTGATGCGTTATGATGAAGTGTGAATGGTAGTGATTGAATGTAGAGAATAAAAAATCCCAGTTTCTCGTCTGTTACAACGTGAAACTGGGATTTGATGTTAGGGAATCTGATGAATGGAATTGTATCCTATCAGATTATTTTGTTTACTTTTACTTCTGGATAAACTTCTTGCCAGCCTTAATAACGACACCCTTGTATTCCTTACCTACCTTCTGACCAGCGAGGTTGTAAGCAGGAGCATTAGCTTCTGTTGCCTCGGTTGTGATGTCTTTGATATTTGTTGTCTGTCCATTCAGAGAGTAGAGCTGATTGTTCATATCAAGCTCGTATTTATTATTGAATTTCTTCAACTTACCCTTTATGATAACAACATCACCAGCCTTGAGTTGGTCTGCAGAAGTGAAACCTTCTCCGCCAAAATATTTTCCGCTGTAAACTTCCAGTTCGTTGGTTGCTTCACCATTATCTGAAATTTTGTATGATAAGCTATTGAATTGGGTGTTGAGTGTTCCGACACTTGTGATAATACCCTTTACGTAAACCTCAGTAGATAAACCTTTTCCTGCATCAATCAGTTCCTTTGCCTTTGCAACAGTATAAGCTGTTTCTGGTGTGTTGGAGATATCTACAATGTCAGGACTTGTTCCTTTCTTGTAGTATTCTACCTTTTTTACGCTTACTAAACCATTTTTTGAGGCATGTTTTTTGCAATCAATTGCCAATTTGTAGTAGCAGTTCTCTTTAGGAGTCTTTATTGTAAAGACTGCGTCTCCTGCTGCAATCTTTTCGAGGTTGACTGTCTCGAGAACTGTTTTTCCTTCTTTGTCTGATGTAACTTCGAGTTTGATAGAGTTTACGTGATCAGCTACGATATTGTCTATGTCTACTACAACAGAAGATATCGCTTCGTCAATAGCAAAATCCGTAGTGATGGTTCCTACTAATGCTGCTTTCTTTCCACCGCATTTTATCCATTTCCAACTGTTTTTCCAATTGTTGTTGTTGAAGTTAACTATAGACCAGGTGTCTTTACCGATTTTAGCAGTCCATGTCTTGTCGTAACCACCTATTCCGTTGGTGGCTTTGTTGTCGTCAGGGAATGTCAACGTTTTGTAAGCCTGACCGAATGCCATGTTGGCGATAAATGCCAATACGGCGATAAATGCATAGCGTAAATAATTCTTCATAAACTTTAAGATTTAAAATTAGTAATATAGTTGATTATCTCTTGTGAAAGTCCTAACACCCACATGGTGCCGTGTAAGAACATCGAATGGGGTGTATTCCTATACACAATGCAAAGATAGTAAAAATATGAATTGGTTGTTTCAAAAAACGTATTAAAATTTGATGAATATACCAAAAAGCACAAAAAAAGGTGGAAAAGAACATTAATAAGTCCTTTTCCACCTCAGTATTTTCTAAATTTTCTGTGTATTACAACTCTCCTGTGCGTTCAGGTAGCTCTATATCAGCAAGTTATTCTGCCTTTAGTCCCTGCTGTTCCATCTCCAAACTTGCCCAGATAAATGGACCTACACCCTTAGGGTCATTGTCACGGATTGGTTCGCTCATGTAATATTCAAAGCTTCCGTCACGCTTATAGTTTGGCTTCTTTACGTATGGACCATCGCCAGGACCGAGACCGCTTACACTGCAGCACTTGGTCAGACTGATGGTCTTGTCTGGGTTCACCTGGATGAATTCCTTCAAGATTCCCTTGTAAGCCTTGATGCCGGCATCACGATATTGTTCTGCGAGGTAACCTTTGCGATAACCCTTCAGAAGTACAAAGGCAAACATGCTGCTGGCAGTACTCTCCAGATAGTTGCGAGGATCCTTTACGTCCATCACATCATACCATACACCGGTTTTCTTATCCTGATACTTCACGACACTTGCCATCGCCTTGTTGAGCAGTTCGATCACTTCACCACGGCGGGCATAGTCCTCTGGCATTGCATCGAGACATTCGGTCATTGCCATCACATACCATCCCAAGGCTCTTGCCCAGGTATGCTGGCTCTTTCCATTTTCCTTGTCAGCCCAGAACTGCTGATGCGTCTCATCCCAAGCATGTTTCCAGAGCTGAGTCTTCTCATCGTATGTACGCTTGTCAGTCTTGATCATCTGGTCAACGGCATCATCGAGGTATTTCTTTGCCTTCTTTGGTTTCATGGTCTGCACCGCATAGTTGCAGTAGAAAGGCAAGCCCATAAAGATACCGTCGAGCCAAACCTGGTTGGCATAGATAGCTTTGTGCCAATAAACACCTTCCTTGGTACGAGGTTGCTTCTTCAACTGCTTGAAGAGTGTCTTCAGTGCCTTGTCGGTACCCTCAGAAGGGAAGAGGTTGTGCATACGGAGGATGAATTTAGCCGTGCGAACATTGTCGAGATTGAAATCCTCGTACTTGTACCCAGTGATATTGCCCTGTTCGTCAATCATCTTGGCAGGGTATTCCTTCAGGTAGTTGAGGATAGCCTCATTGTTGGCTTCAGCATCCTTGCCCTTGAAAGTACTCTTGTTGTCCTTATAATATAAATAGGTGTCGAGCATACCTTCCATCTCGATGCCCATCACATAGCTCCACTTAGGTTTGCTGCTGAAATCGAGCAGGTATGGATGAGCCACACGGCTCATCTCGCTATGGGTAAGCCACTCGCTGTATGCCTGGTATGGACGGTCTTCCTTGTTGAGAACGAGGGAACCGTTGATGATGAGATTGTCGAACTTCACATCACGGGTCTTGCCGGTAATCTTGACAGGCTGTTTGATGACACCATCAAACTTACAGTTCTTGACGGTGATATCAGTTACGTTCTCTACCTGGTCACGACCAACGATGAGCACACCATAGTTGCTCTTCTTGCAGGTTACATTTTCCACATACACCTGAGATACGCTTGGTTCAAAACCGCGATAGCAGATCTCCTTTGGCTCGTAATCGAGGTTGATCTTTACGACAGCTTCCTTACATTGCCCCACAGTGACGTTGCGCATGTTGATGTTCTTGATGACACCACCGCGGCAGTTGTTGGTCTTGATGCGCAGGATGCGGTCGAGGTGAGGAGAGTCCATTTCGCAATCTTCGGCATATACATTCTCGCATCCGCCAGAGATTTCACTTCCGATAACCACACCGCCATGTCCATCTTCCATCTTACAGTTGCGGATGATGATGTTTTTGGAAGGTTGGTTCCAGAGACGACCATCATTGTTGCGTCCGCTCTTGATGGCAATACAGTCGTCGCCGGTATGGAAGATACAGTTCTGGATGAGCACATTCTCGCAAGCCTCTGGGTCGCATCCGTCACCATTAGGTCCTTCATTCCAGATGGTCACACCATCTACGGTGATGTTCTTGGAGAGCAGTGGATGGATAACCCAGAAAGGAGAGTTGAGCATCTTGACACCCTGGATGAGGATGCGCTCAGAACGTACGAAGTTGACGAGCTGTGGGCGCAGCCCTTGTCCCTTACCAAATTTTCTTTCGTCGAAAGGCACACCGTCTTCAGCCTGTTTCAGCAATTTGGCACGTGAGCCGAGTCGCTGTGCTTCCTTGGTTATGCCTTCCTGATAACCGAAACGTGGATGCCCATTCATAGGCCACCAGGTCTCGTTGTTACCACCACCGTCGATGGTACCCTTACCCGTGATGGCGATGTCAGTCACCTTGTAGCCATAGATGCATGGAGAATAGTTCCAGCAAGCCAGACCTTCCCAAGAGGTACGGACGAGTGGATAGAGATTGGTATCGAAAGCGAATTTCAGCGTTGCACCTTCCTCGAGAACGAGGTTGACATGACTTTTCATTTCGATGGCCCCTGTGTTCCAGGTTCCTTTCGGTACAATTACCTTACCGCCACCTTTTCTGGATACCAGAGAGATGAGTCGGTTGATAGCCTTCTGGTTTTGGGCTGCAGACGCATTGGTCTTGGCACCAAAAGAAGAGATGACAAACTGGCGCTCATGAAGTTGAGGCTTTAGAATACTTTGTTCGATCTGCTTGTACTCCTGGTCGTTCCATCCCGATGCAAAAGCGAGGGTAGGGAAGATAAGTAAGGCAAGCAGCAACGTTTTTAAGTGTCTCATGCTTGTTGTTCTGTTTGTAGATTTATATTAAAATTTGATTTAGCTTGGTTTAGAACCTTATCTTTTATAAAGATACTGCAAAGATACGATTTTATTTTGTAATGTACACGCACACAATGTTAAAAAAGTGATTTTGCCTTAAAAAAGTTTGGTGATAATCGGAAAAAGACGTATATTTGCACCCGTAATACTTTGAAGACGTTTGCTTCAAAGTATTCATTTCTGGTTGGCTACGTCCTGTAACCAACCTTTTTTTATGTTAAAATTTTGGTGGTTTCTCAGAATTTTATTATCTTTGCCAACGATAATTAACTTATATTGTGCAATTCTTAAATAAAATAGCCTATTGATTAGACATTTACTTAATTAAAAATAAGAGGATTAAGAAATGAGAAATCTACAAGATTTGACCGACGAGGAGTTGGCCCTTCTTTATGTCGAAGGTAACAATCGTGCCTTTGACTTACTGCTTTCACGCAATGAAGTGAAGTTGTTTACATACATCATGTTCTTTGTGCGTGATCAAGAGGTGGCTAATGACATTTTCCAGGAAACGTTTTTGAAGGTGGTAAGCAAACTTCAGAACCACGAATATTCTGCAAACGGAAAATTCGGAGGTTGGTTGTTGCGTATTGCCCATAACGTCTTGATGGATATGTATCGTGGTCAGCGCTATAAGTATGTCGTTGAATCGAATGACGACAATGATCTGTCTAATATCAGTGGTGAAGATTTGTTGGAAACAAATGCAGAAGTTAATTTGATTAATATCCAGGTTCTTTCAGATGTCAGAAAGATGATGGATCAGTTGCCTATTTTACAGCGTGAAGTAGTGTATATGCGCTACTATCAGCAACTCTCATTCAAGGAAATCGCTGAGGCTACAGGTGTAAGTATCAATACCAGTCTTGGAAGAATGCGCTATGCTCTTCTCAATCTTCGCAGAATGGCTAAGAAGCATGACGTATATCTTCAGTTAGACTAGTATTGGATATGTTATTTCCAGAGGTTTAATCCTCTGGCTGTTTCAATTCTTTAAGGGCATGGATGGTGGAAATAGGATCTGTGCTCTTAAACACGTAACTTCCACTTACCAGTACGTTAACTCCAGCCTTTGCCAGGCGTGGGGCAGTTTCTGCCTGTACACCACCATCCACTTCGATGAGGGCGTTGGAGTGTGATTCCTTGATGAGTTTTCTCAGTCTTTCCACCTTCTTGATGGTGTTCTCAATAAACTTCTGCCCTCCGAACCCAGGATTTACACTCATCAGCAGTACCATATCTACATCGCAGATGATATCTTCCAGTACGCAGACTGGAGTAGATGGATTCAGCGTGACACCCGCTTTCATGCCAGCTACATGAATCTGCTGGATGGTACGGTGCAGGTGGGTACATGCTTCATAATGTACATTCATCATCATGGCACCAGTCTTGGCAGTCTGCTCGATGTATTCTTCCGGATGTGCTATCATGAAATGCACATCAAGAGGTTTCTTGCAAACCTTGGCTACGGCTTCAAGAACAGGAAAACCAAAAGAGATATTGGGTACGAATACCCCATCCATGATGTCCATGTGGAGCCAGTCGGCTTCACTCTGATTGATCATTTCAACTTCGCTTCTCAGATCCAGGAAATTGGCTGAAAGCAAAGATGGTGATACCAATGTCTTCATATTTTGAGTTCGTTAGTTAAGACAGTACACCTCGTACTTACCATTCCTCTTGATCGTTCGATAGGTGTATGCTATCTGTTTGATAATGCTGATCGTCCTTTTGGATGGTCTCATTTCTTCGGAAGTAAAAACTTGTTTCATAGGCGTTACTGTTATGATCGTTAATATAATGATACTAAGATTCAGTTTGCTTCTTCATCTTTATTAGTATAACGTAAGGTTTTCTACTTTATTACATTTGAAATATCTTTTTTTCTCATCAACATGACTCTTGCCTTATTATATATAATAATGTATAGTGCCTCTAAATACTTGATTTTACTCCCAAAAGTAGCTTTTAATTACTTATTTCTGTTAAATTCTAAAATTTTTCGCCAAAAAGTTTGTAGTTTAATAGAAAAAGTGTACTTTTGCAATTGAATTAAAAAATAAACAATATGATGACAACATTCGTATCTTCAACAGCATGGTGGTGGCGTATCTCAAGATTTAAAAAGTCGTGAGACGATAAGCCGTGCGTGGATATGAATCCATGATATAACTTAGGCCTGCCGTACTTACGACAGGCCTTTTTTCATATTTTTACCTCAGGAATGGAGGATTGGGAATAGAAAATAAAAAAATAAAATATAGGAGAATAAATTATGGAAATGAAGGACATTTTGAACAGAATGTTGAATCACGAGGAACTTTCCCGTGAGGAAACCAAGAATATCATCGTGGGTATCACCAAGAGTGAGTTCCCTGAGGAGCAAATTACTGCTTTGCTTACCGGTTTACAGATGAGAGGTGTTACCGTAGATGAACTGTTGGGTTTCCGTGATGGTATCTTGGCTACCGGCGTTCCTGCCATCTTAGATTGTGACCGATACATTGATGTGGTTGGTACAGGTGGCGACCGCAAGAATACTTTCAATATTTCTACTACCGCTTGCTTCGTCATTGCTGGTGCTGGTTATAAGGTTGCCAAGCATGGTAATTATGCGGCTACTTCTGTGAGCGGTGCTTCAAATGTCATCAAAAACCATGGAGTGCAGTTTACTGATGATTTGGATAAGTTGAACCGTTCTATCAATGAGGCTGGTATCGTCTATCTCCATGCCCAACTCTTTGCCAAGGCAATGAAGTTTGTAGGTCCTATCCGTAAGGCACTCCAATTCCCAACCGTATTCAATCTCCTCGGTCCACTGGTTAATCCCAGTCAGCCTAAATGCCAGTTGCTCGGTGTTGCCAACCTGGACCAGATGCGACTCTATAATCAGGTTTATCAGAAATTAGGTATCGACTATGGTATTGTAAATAGCATCGACGGTTACGATGAGATTTCCCTGACCAGTGATTTCAAGGTAACGACCAATCATTATGAGCGCATCTTCAAGCCACAGGATCTTGGTTTTGAAATTGCTAAACCTGAGGAAGTTAGAGGGGGTGCTACTGAGGAAGAGGCAAAGGACATCTTTGATGCCGTACTCGAGAACCGTGCATTGCCTGCCCAGAAGAATATCGTACTTGCCAATGCCGCCTTCGGTATTCAGGCTATGGAGAAGGGACAGAAGAGTATTGAGGAATGCGTGGAGATTGCACGAGAGAGCATCGATAGTGGCAAGGCACTCGCTACATTCAAGAAATTTGTAGAACTGAATAGTTAAAGGCTTTTTTAAAGGTAAAAAGGTAAAAAAGTAAAAAGGTAAAAAGAGCATTCTTGCTCTTAAAGGTAAAAAGGTAAAAAAGTAAAAAAGTAAAAAGAGCATTCTTGCTCTTAAAAGTAAAAAGGTAGGATATGGCTGATATTTTAGAAGAAATTGTCGCTCATAAGCGAATCGAGATAGAACAGCGCAAGCGCTTCATCCAACCTCGGCAGATGATTTCCCTGACGGAACAGAAGATGCAGGCGGATGACGGACTGGTACCTGGAGGCAGCATGCGCAAGGCACTGATGGAGTCCTCTACGGGTATCATCGCTGAGTTTAAGAGAAAAACGCCGTCCAAGGGATGGATCAAGGAGGAGGGTAAGGCAAGTATCATCCCGTTGGCTTATCAGGAGAATGGAGCTTCTGCTCTCAGTATCCTTACCGATATCGACTACTTCGGCGGTTATGATGAGTTTATACAGGAGGCTCGCCACGTGGGGGTTCATATACCTATATTATATAAGAACTTCGTTATCGAGGAATACCAACTCCTGCAGGCGAAATATTGCGGTGCTTCTGCTGTACTCCTGATAGCAGCCTGTCTGACGAAAGAGGAATGTAAGCGTCTTCTTGATATGGCGCACCAACTCGGAATGGAAGTACTCTTGGAGATGCACAACGACCGGGATTTTGAATATGCAGAACTCGAACCTGATATGTATGGCATCAACAATCGCAATCTCGGTACGTTTGTTACCGATGTGGAAAACAGTTTCCGCCTGGCAGAGCAGTTGCCGAAGGATGTGTGCAGAGTCAGCGAAAGCGGTATCTCCAATCCGGAAGTTGTCAAAAGGCTCCGTGAGGAAGGCGGTTTCCGTGGCTTCCTGATGGGAGAGCAGTTTATGAAACAGGCTGACCCGGGACAAGGACTTGCGGATTTTCTGAAGCAGCTGGAAATCAATGGTGAGTTCAGATGAAAATACTAACGAAAAAAAGAAAGAGAAATGAATACAGATAAAATGTTGGTTAAGGTGTGTGGTATGCGTGATGCCGATAACATTCGCGAGGTATCCCAACTCGGGGTTGATATGATAGGATTCATCTTCTATCCGAAGTCACCGCGGTTTGTGCAGATGATCAGCAGCAAGGCTGGCATTATACCAGACTACTCGGAAGAGCGTATCGAACTTGCGATGGCGCGTAAGACTGCTGAGACTCAAAAGCAACCGGCAAGGGTGGGAGTCTTTGTGGATGATATGCCCCAGAACATCGTGACACGTGTCTATAATTACCGTCTCGACTACATCCAGTTGCATGGTAATGAACCTCGTGAAACCATCGAGAATCTCCGTGCTACCATCGATCCCGACATCAAACCTAATATCAGGATCATCAAGGCTATCAGCGTAAGCTCAGCCGAGGATATCCAGAAATATAAGGAGTATGCAGGCGCTGTTGACCTCTTCCTTTTCGACACCAAATGTAAGACGGTCGGTGGAAGTGGTGAGCAGTTTGATTGGCAAGTTCTGCAGCAGTACGATGGCGAGACCCCATTCCTCCTGAGTGGCGGTATCGGACCGGAAGATGTAGAACGGCTGAAAGCCTTCCAGCACCCGAAGTGTATCGGTATCGATTTGAATTCGAAATTTGAAATCGAACCTGCTCTGAAAGATGTAGAGAAACTCAGGAAATTCCTTTTAAAGGTAAAAAGGTAAAAAAGCTTTTTTAAAGGTAAAAAAGTAAAAAGGTAAAAAGAGCATTCTTGCTCTTAAAGGTAAAAAAGTAAAAAACAAAAAATGAATAAGATAAATGCATTATTTGCAAACAATAAAGACCGCAAGCTTTTGAGCTTGTATTTCTGTGCCGGTTGTCCAACCTTCGAGGGCACAGGTGCTGTCATCAAATCCATGGAACGCCATGGCATCGATATGATTGAGGTGGGCATTCCTTTCAGTGACCCTTTGGCTGACGGACCAGTCATCCAGAGTGCAGGTACCAAAGCCTTGAAGAACGGAATGACCGTGAAGGCGCTCTTCGGGCAGCTCAAGGCCATCAAGGATGAAGTGCAATTGCCATTGGTTCTGATGGGTTATCTCAACCCTATCATGCACTATGGCATCGAGGCTTTCTTCCAGAGTTGTGTGGAGAGCGGTGTGAGTGGCACCATCATTCCAGACCTTCCTTTCGATGACTATCTGAAAGTGGTGAAGCCGATTGCCGACAAGTATGACATCCGTGTCATCATGATGATTACACCGGAGACCAGCGAGGAGCGCATCCGATTCATCGATGAGCATACCGATGGGTTCATCTATATGGTCAGTTCAGCCAGCATCACAGGAGCACAGAGTAGTTTTGGTGATGCCAAACTCGCTTATTTCAATCATATCAACAGTATGAATCTCCGCAACCCTCGTATGATTGGTTTCGGAATCAGTAACAAGCAGACTCTGACCAGTGCACAGGACAATGCAGCCGGTGCTATCATTGGAAGTAAATTCGTGACATTACTCAATGAAGTGGGTAATCCGGATAAGGCGCTCGACCTGCTTTTCGAGGCACTCAAGAATTAAGTGAAGAATTAAGTGAAGAATTAAGTGAAGAGTGAAGAACGAAGAGTGAAGAATTAAGTGAAGAGTAAAGAACGAAGAGTGAAGAATTCATTAGTTTCGTTTGTGACTCAAGGGCGAAAGCCTAATTTAACATTTTACATTTTACATTTGTCATTTGTCATTTGTCATTTAACATTTGTCATTTGTCATTTAATATTAGATTGCGATGTATCAAGTTGACGATAAAGGATTTTTTGGAAAATTCGGTGGCGCATACGTGCCAGAGATATTATATAAATGTGTGACAGAACTCCAGGAGGCTTACAAGCCTATCATCGAGAGTGAGGAATTCAAGAAAGAGTATTACGCTCTGCTGAAAGATTATGTGGGTCGTCCTTCACCTCTCTATTATGCCAAGCGCATGAGTGAGAAGTACGGATGCCAGCTCTATCTGAAGCGTGAAGACCTGAACCATACTGGTGCTCATAAGATCAATAATACCATCGGTCAGATTCTGATGGCAAAGAAGATGGGCAAAACCCGTATCATTGCCGAGACTGGTGCTGGTCAGCATGGTGTGGCTACAGCTACGGTCTGCGCTCTGATGGATATGAAGTGCGAAATATTCATGGGTGCTACCGACGTTGAGCGTCAGCATACCAATGTGGAACGTATGAAGATGTTGGGTGCTAAGGTTAATCCTGTAAGAACGGGTAATATGACCTTGAGCGATGCCTGTTCAGAAGCTATCCGCGACTGGTGCTGTCATCCTCAGGATACTTTCTATATCGTGGGCAGTACGATGGGTCCACATCCTTACCCAGATATCGTGGCAAAGATGCAGAGTGTGATTTCAGAGGAACTGAAATGGCAGTTGGAAGAGAAGATTGGCCGTGATTATCCTGACTATCTTATCGCTTGTGTGGGTGGCGGAAGCAATGCTGCGGGTACCATCTATCACTATATCGATGACGAGCGTGTGCAGATTTACTTGGCTGAGGCTGCCGGTCATGGTATCGATACCAACTATACGGCTGCTACCATGCACTGCGGTACAGAAGGTATCATTCATGGTGCACGTACCCTCGTGATGCAGACCGAAGACGGACAGATAGAAGAAGCCTTCACCATCAGTGCCGGTTTGGATTATCCAGGCATCGGACCAATGCATGCCGACTTGGCTACTCGTGGCCGTAGTCATGTGCTTGCCATCAAAGATGATGAGGCTATCTATGCTGGATATGAGTTGACCCGTATGGAGGGTATCATTCCTGCTATCGAGAGTGCCCATGCTGTGGCTGCCTTGAAGAAGATGAAATTCAAGAAGGACGATGTCGTTGTGCTCACAGTTTCTGGACGTGGTGACAAGGACGTGGAGACCTACTTGAGTCATAAGGAAATGGCTAAAGAATACGGAGATTTTTAAAATTAGAGGCTTTAAGCTTCATCATCAAGCGAAGCCTGCTTCATGTGGTTTTGAAATAGGCTTCGTTGGTCATTGAAGCCTGCTTCATGTGTCTATGCAATAGGCTTCATTTTTTTATCGTTTAAAATATGAGTAGATTCAATTATACAACAAAGACTCGCAAGATTCTCGCCGATCTCTATACACCGGTGGGAGTCTATATGCGACTTCGTGACATATATCCTCAGTCTGCCTTGATGGAGAGTTCCGACTACCATGGCTCAGAGAACTCTCGTTCCTTCATCGGCGTACATCCGATGGCAAGCATCGCTGTGGGACATGGTATCGTGACAGTCACTTATCCCGATGGAAAGGTGGAAAAACAGGAACTCCCTGCCTTCGGTGAAGGAAAGGGTGAGGAGTGTAAACTCGCCATCTCCAAGGCAATCAATGACTTTGTCAAGTCTTTCCATGTGGAGGGAGAGGGCAAGGACTTCTGTGGACTCTATGGTTTCACCACTTTCAATGCCGTACGCTACTTTGAGAATATCCCGGTAAAGGATACGACGATGGAAAAGAATGATGCGCCGGATATCTATTATATCATGTATAAGGACATCATCGTTTTCGATCATTACAACAATACGATGGAACTGATTGCGCTGAGTGATGCAGAAGGTTCTGCTGGTGAGGCTGAACTGGATGTGCTCCTGAAGGCTATCAACAAGGCAAATGTGAAACCATACGACTTCCATCCTGTGGGAGATACGACTTCTACGCTTACTGATGAGCAGCATAAGGAGAATGTAAGAAAGTGCATCCAGCACTGTTTGCGTGGTGATGTCTTCCAGATTGTGGTCAGTCGCCGTTTCGTCCAGAAGTATGAGGGTGATGATTTCAAACTCTACCGTGCGCTTCGTAGTATCAATCCATCACCATACCTCTTCTATTTTGATTTCGGCGGATACCGTATCTTCGGTTCTTCTCCAGAAACCCACAACCGTATCGTAGGTGATAAAGCCTTCATCGATCCTATAGCCGGTACTACTAAGCGTACAGGCAATATCGAACAGGACCGCAAGGCTGCTGAGTTCCTGCGCAATGATCCGAAAGAGAATGCAGAGCATGTGATGTTGGTGGATCTGGCACGCAATGACCTGAGTCGCAACTGTCATGGTGTGAAGGTAGATTTCTATAAGGATATGCAGTTCTACAGTCATGTCATTCATCTCGTAAGTCGTGTAAGTGGTACGCTTGATAAGGATGCTGATCATATCAAGGAGTTTATCGATACTTTCCCAGCAGGTACGCTGAGTGGTGCTCCTAAGGTTCGTGCCATGCAGATTATCTCAGAACTGGAGCCTCACAACCGAGGTGCTTATGGCGGTTGTATCGGATTCATCGGACTGAATGGTGACCTCAATCAGGCCATCGTTATCCGTACCTTCATCAGCCGTAATGGTGAGCTCTGGTTCCAGGCGGGTAGTGGTGTCGTAGCCAAGAGCAATGACCAGTATGAGTTGGAAGAGTGTAATAACAAGTTGGGTGCACTCACCAAGGCTATCCATATTGCAGAGCAGTTGTAAACACATTTTAAATGACAAGAAATGAAAGTAGTAATCATAGATAATTACGATTCCTTCACCTATAATCTGGCTCATCTGGTAAAAGAGTTAGGTGCAGAGGTGACGGTATTCCGCAACGATCAGTTCCAATTGCGCGAACTTGATCGTTTCGACAAGATCATCCTGAGTCCGGGACCTGGTATTCCTTCTGAGGCAGGTCTTCTGATGGATGTCATCAAGACTTATGCTGGCAGAAAACCAATTTTGGGTGTCTGTCTGGGTCATCAGGCGATAGGTGAGGCTTTTGGCGCCAAACTTACCAATCTCTCTGAAGTATATCATGGAGTTGCTACTCCTTGTACTCAGTTTGGTAATGATCCTATTTTTGCTGGTATGTCTAAGCGTATAGAGATAGGTCGTTATCATTCATGGGTAGTGGATAGAACAAATTTCCCAGAGTGTCTTGATGTGACAGCAGTGAGCGATGACGGTTGCATCATGGGTTTGAAGCACAAGCATTATGATATCCATGGTATTCAGTTCCATCCGGAAAGTGTACTGACTCCAGAGGGCAAGACGATTATCAAGAATTGGCTTGCCTTCGACGGTGAAGATTTTGATAAGAGTTGGGCATAGTGGATATAAAACCTCGAACAGAATTTTCCGTGATAAAGGAAGACGAAAGTCCTCAATAGAAAAACAGCATATCAACCATCAATGGAAGATATGCTGTTTTTTTCTCTTTTTATTTATTCTTCTTATTTTATTTCTTTTATTTCAATCCATCAGCATCGCCGGTAGTTTTCAAACCATTGCTCTTTTCTCTTGGTGTGATATTGACATTCTTCACAATTGTATTTTCAATGACATCCTTATTGAATGCCATTTTCTTATCAGTAGATTGGATGTTTTCGAAGGTGAAATCTACCAGACGGTACTTGTCGCTGGTGCCTACATCAAAGAAGTTGTCACAATCCATCTGGATGTTCTTGATGGTGATGTTGTTGCACTGACTGAGTGGCATGTCTTTGCGGTCGCCTGGTTTGAAGAACTGAGTCCAAGGGCGGACAACCAAGAAACTGCCTGTGGTGCCTGTGATATTATCTACCGTCACATACTCATAGTGCTGAGGAGTGTCAGGACGCATCTTCAACCAGAGTACACGCTGTGCATTGCCCACCTTGATGTTTCGCAACACGATATTGCGGTCTTTCACGCTCTCGCTACCTAAGGTCAGGCAGCCATGTACTCTACCATAGTTGCAGTTCTGGATGAGCACATTATAGACCGGTCCGTTTTCTGGTGCCTTGTCAGCCCAGGTTCCCTTACCGCCCTTGATGGCAATGGCATCATCATTTACGCTCATGAAGCAGCCTTCCACTAATACGTCGTGGCATACGTCGATATCGATAGCATCACTACTTGGTGCACGCATACCACTGGTAGGGGCGAAGATGGTGCATCCCAAGAAGCGGACATGGTCGCAACGATAGATGTGGTTGGTCCAGAAAGGACTGTTCTGGATGTGGACATCCTGTATGGTCACATGGCTCGAATTGCTGATATATACGAGGCGTGGACGCTGGGCATCCTTGTTGGTACACTGGCGGTTCCAGGTGCGACGGATCCAGAATTCCTCCCAGTAGTGATAGCCGTTACCATCAATGGTTCCATTACCGGCGATGGTAAAACCATCACACTTATCAGCATTGATGAAGGCAGAGAAATACTTGCAGGTTTCCCCCTCGATACGGGTTTCCAAGACAGGGAAGTTGGCAATGCGGTCACTACCTTTCAGTTTACCACCCTCTTCGAGATAGAGATGGGTTTTCGGACGGAAGAATAGGGCACCGCTCTGATAGGTACCGGCAGGAACGACGATGACACCACCGCCATCCTTGGCAGCCTGGTCGATGATAGCCTGTATAGCCTGAGTCTGAATCAGGGTACTGTCGCTTTTGACACCATAATCGGTTATCACGTATTTCTTGCCAAGGGTATCTACATTCACCTTCTGCGCATTGGAGAACCAGGCATCCATCTTCGTACCGTCTGGCCAGAGTTCAGTCTGTGCCTTTTTCGCTTTCTTCAGTTTCTTTGCCGCATTGGTGCTTAATGGCGCAAAAGCCATCAAGCAAGCCATCAGCCAGATATATTTTCTCATAACTTTTTTTACTTTTTTACCTTTTTACTTTTTTACCTTTAACAAAGCCTTTTTTACTTTTTTACCTTTTTACTTTTTTACCTTTAAAAGCTTGTAATACTCTGCCGCACCGAGCAGGAGGCAACCTGTGCCGTAATCTTCGAAGTCTGGAACAGAAGTGAAGGTGACTGGCTGACCAGCAGCAGGATCCTTACCTGTGCCCTGGTTGTATCCAATGAAACCATCCTCGTGAACCGATGCAGCCAATGCCTTCCATGCTTTATCCATTGCTTTCTGATAGGTAGCTCTTGGCAGGATGCCTTGCTGCACACCCCATGCCATGCCATAAAGGAAGAGACCAGTACCAGTCATTTCAGGACCACCATAGTTGGCAGGACAAACAAGGCTAACGTTCCAATATCCATCCTCACGCTGGCACTTCAATATCGCCTTACTCATAGAGATAAAGTCTTTCTTCAGGTACTGGTAGTTCTTATCAGTCTTTGGCAAGGTCTGCATCACACGTACCAATGCAGCATATACCCAACCGTTTCCGCGGCTCCAGTAGCAGTTGCTGCCATCTTTCTCCTTGTAAGGTGGCACATAGTCTTTGTCTCTCCACCAGAGTCCCTCTTTTTTATTGAAAAGACCACCAGCCAAGGTATCACGACTCCACTTGTAGGAGTTCATCGCATAGTCGAGATATTTCTTCTCGCCGGTCAACTTAGCATATTTGGCATAGACAGGCATAGCCATCTGTATCGCATCAATCCATGTCCAGTATGAAACGCGGTTGGTGCTCATCTGATGGTCGAGGTTCTCCTTTACCTTACTCAAATCCTTTTTGCCGCCAGTCTGGATATAGCGGTCGATATAGGTTTGCTGGCAGCACTGGTTGTCGGCATCAGTATCATTCACGCTGCCACGGGCTGTCCACTTGTGATAGTCTGCCCAGCGATCGGTATAGTCGAGGTATCGCTGCTGAGGGTCTATCTCGTAGAGTGCCATCAATCCTTCGTAATATACGGCACGGGTCCAGAGGTTGCTCGTGCGTACCTTCTTGACATAGGTGTCGAGGGTTGGGTCACTGTACTTCGTCATGAAGTAGTTGTTGGTGCGCTGTGATACTTCCAGGATTTCCTTCTTTAGAGATTCCTTGTCAGATGCAGCTTTCACTGTTGCAACTTTCACGGCTGCATTCTGGGCAGACACAGAGGTCATGCCCATCAGAATGCAGAGGCTTGTCAGGATTAGTTTCTTCATTTGTACTCTTTGATTGATTATGTTCTTATTTTAAATTTGCTTATTTCTTATTGAATTTCCAAAACATGCGAAATGAAAATGATTAGAGTTGGTCTTTCAATTCCACGAGTTTTACCGAACTGTTGAGTCCGCTTGCTACAGGAGTCCATTTCTCGTAAGTGGTCTTCTTGTAGTCGATATCCACCACGTTGATTTCCTTCATCTTGCGCCATTTCACACCCTGTCGGTCGAGTTCTGCTATGCGGTTGGCAGGCAGGTTGGTTACCTCGATGCGGATAGTATTCTTGCCCTTGTTCAGTGCGTCTTTGCAGTTGAGGATATATGGTACCGCCCATGCGCAGCCCACATATTTATTATTGATATAGACGCGTGCACTTTCACGGACATCACCTAAGTCGATAGCCCACTGTTTCTGTGCATCATCCTTCGACAGTTTGAAGGTGGTTTCATAAACACCTGTTCCCATCATCACCTTAGCCTTTTCGCTGAGATTTTCCCAACTCTTCAAGCCCTTGAGGTTGAAGGTCTCGCCCACCTTAGGAGCCTCCTCTGTGAATGACAGTTTCCAGCTATTGGCGGTCAGGTCGATGGTCTTGCTGTCCGCAGCAGCGATGGCTTCCTTGCCGCCTACCTTCACCTTAGAACCGAGTTTCCATTCGCTTACAGGCTTATCCGAGGTGATGAGAATGCGGCTCTCGCCACTCTTCAGATTCACTTCGATTCCCTTATTGTCGATAGTGGCTTTGTGATATTTGCCCGTCATAGGGTTATACCAGATACCGTTCTTCTCGTTTACAGCCAGTGCTACGGTAGAAGTGATATCCTTGCCGGTGAGGTTGGCGATGAAGTAATGATGACCGATGCTGTTGTTGCGGCGAATCATCTTCAAGCCCAGGTTCTTTTTCATCAGTTCCGGTTTTGCAGCTTGTTCCATCGCCTTGATGTTGTCGCCCTTGATAATCTTGGCTCCTTGCGCCTTCAAGTCGGAGATATGCTGGATTACATCGCTTGGCATGATATTGTTGCCTGGGATGATGATGCCCTTGTAGCGGGTACCAGCAGCAGTTTCGATCATACCATCTTTAAAGGTACAGGTGCGCAGGTATTTGTCGCTGATGTAGTCACAGTCGAAACCAGCCTTGTCGATGTCGAGAATCACCTTGATAAATTCCGGTGCTTTCTTCGCCATGGAGTGGATGTCGAACTGCATCAACCAGTTCTTGGTATCCTTGCGCCACATATCTCTTACTGGCAGATAGACCAGAAAGTCGTTGTCAGGCTGTCCCCACTGCAGATAGGTCTGGCAGTTGGTGATGTATTTCATCAGTTCCGGAGCATCGCGCCAGATACTGTTGGTCGGACTCATATCCACCGATGCATAGAACTTCCATCCTGGCCATGGGTCGTTTTTAGGCGAGTAGGCTGTACCATGGAAGAACATGTGGTTCACACCTGCGCAGAACATGAGGTCCATATCTGGTTTCATCTGACTCAGGGAAGTGCGGAAGTGCTCGGTGAGCCAGGTAAAGGTCTCGCTGGAGGTATATTTCTTGCCTGTGATATGGGCGGCAGATGGTGCATACTTGAGCATGCTGAGGTCGCTGAAATTAGGACGGGTCTTGCCCGGATCCTTGCGTAAGCCCTTGATGCCGAAATCAGTAAGACCGAATCCTTCTATCTCAGGGATATCTACTGCGGCATAACAGTCGATGAGGTTGGCTGGTGAACCATGAGCTTGATTGCGGGTGATGGCACCACGCTTGTTTGCCCACTTGGTCCACTGTTCGGTGAAGTTATGGAGCAGCATATCGCCTAATGTTTCACGGTAATCGCTTACCACCACGGCATCACCATCAAGGAACTCACGGAACTTGTCCTGCAGTTTATATCCGTGCATCTTCTCAAATTCTGTCAGCAGGTTGGGAGTCCAGTTGGCTCCATATACCTCATAACTATCATTGAAGAAGGTATGTGGATAAGGAATCTTGTTGGCAACGAAGGCACTATCGATATGTGCCAGATAATTAGCCACGGCAGTGGAATCAAAGTGGTCGATGACGTATCCTTCTCCGCCCGGTGCAGCACGTTTAACTTTCTGTCGGGTGCGGCTTTCGTAGAGAGCGATGACACGCTTTTTCCTGTTCTGTCCCTCAACTGGATATGCCTTGATGAGTTTCAGCTTGGCAAAGTCACGCTCTTTCTGAGGAACGTTGAATTCAATCTCCATCAATTTCTGTTTCACGTCAACGATCGTATCCACGAATACCGCCTTGCAGGCTGCTTCATTGATAGGAACCCAAGGGCCACCAAAAGGCCAGCCGGTACCAGTAGCCATGTCGGTTTCAATACCTACCTTCTTATTTTCTTCTTCTACGAATTTGAGCATCTCCATCCATTTCGGAGAGAGATATGGAATGTCATTCTTGTCATTTCCTTGCACACCATAGAGTGGCGTGATTTCTACGGCTCCAATGCCTGCCTTGGCATATTCGTCGAGGTTCCACTTTAGGTTCTCTTTATCTACAGCAGATCCCATCCACCACCATCTTACACCAGGTTTGGCTTCCTGAGTAGGGGTAGGGAGCGACAGTGCACCAGAATGCGACTGAGCCTGACTGCCGAGAGATGCCAGCAGAGCCAATGCAAAGGAAAATCCGACAAATTGCGTTTTTAGTATCTTGTCCATATTGTTGTTGGTTTTTAAGTTATTCAACAGAAAAGCTGTTTTTCGGTGCCCTTTCTAATTGCCGAGTGCAGCTTATCTTCTGCAAAGATAGGAAAAAAAACAATACGAGCAAGGTTATTATTCCTAAAAAAACAAAATAGTCCAAATATGTAAGATGATAGGTCAAAAAATAGGGGAAAGCAGCTCTCCTGAGTGCTTTCCCCGCTTTAGAACGTATGTGAAGTTTGCAGAATATTACAAATCGGTTACAAATATTAACTGTCATGTCGGTAAAAGCTTCGTATCACAATTATAGTTGATTCGCATGGCATTGGAAAATTCCAGCAAATTAAGAGAAATATGAATAAAAAGGAAGCCTATGGTAAATAATGTAAAATACTTTCTTGGTGTCGTATGGGTGACAAAGGTGACGCAGGATACAGAAAACTCGTGTCACAGGTGTCACCCTATAAACTGGCTCCAATAAAGGGCTCAGCAGAAAACGGTGACAGGTGACACTTTTGAAGAGTATATTTATATGACTTACCGCGCGAAAATATATAAAAGATTGATAATCAAAGGGAGACATCCAATTGGAGGGTAGTGTCTCCAATGCATAAAATAAAAGTTGAAAAATAGGTGTCACTGTCACTTTTGGGTAATTTTGTAAACTTATTTGTTCTCGAATTAATTGCTCAAAGATTTTCTGTGACTTGTTTACAGGTTGCAAATGACTTGTTTGCGACCCTAAATGACTTGTTTGCGACCTCTAAATGACTTGTTTACGACCTCTAAGTGTCTTGTTTATGACCTCTAAATGACTTGTTTACGACCTCTAAGTGACTTGTTTGCGACCCTTAAATGACTGACTTTTCCTGATTTCTGTAGACACTTTTTTACTTTATA
>NZ_QTXV01000037.1:0-36316 GCF_003461825.1 Prevotella sp. AM42-24
TCCATTCCACCAAATATTTCAAGAAAAAAGTTTCAAAAATATTAAGATTTTAACATTTGATTACATATTGAGAGATAATTAATACAAGTTCACATTATAATATACATACGCGCTCCTGCCTGTACACGCCAGTATGCATACACAGGCATAAATTAATAAGGGATTATTATAAATCCCTGACTGATTCTCAGCCAAGGACAATTCTCTATCTTTCGGAGTTACAAGTTACAAACAAGTCTTTAGTACTTAAGTAACAACCGCATAAAATGTTTCATTTACCTATCGTTATGTTTCATTAGTAAAGAAACGCTCATTTTCAGGCGATTTTTCACGATAAATAATCTTAAAACCGTTGGTGTATTCAAATTAAAATTGTACTTTTGTCGTCAGAAAATTTCCATTTATATGAAGACATCTCTGTAAACAAGCGAAGGAAGGAATCTGAATTTGCAGTAACAAACTTGAAGAATCTAAATAATTAATATACAAAAACAATACTATTATGGTAAGCAACAACATTCCAGTAGTCAAGCTCGGTATCATTGCCGTTAGCCGTGACTGTTTCCCTATTGCTCTCTCTACCCAGCGTCGTGAGAACATCGTAAAAGAATACAAAGGTGACTTGTACAACTGCAAGACAACAGTAGAGAATGAGCAAGATATGCTCAAGGCTGTAGCTGACGTGAAAGAGCAGGGTTGCAATGCATTAGTTGTATTCCTTGGCAACTTTGGTCCAGAGACACCAGAGACATTGATTGCCAAAAACTTTGATGGTCCAGTAATGTTTGTTGCTGCAGCAGAAGGCGATGGCGACATGATCAATGGTCGCGGCGATGCATATTGCGGTATGCTCAACTGCTCTTACAACCTCGGTATGCGCCACTTGAAGGGATATATTCCTGAGTACCCAGTAGGCACAGCAGAGGATGTAGCAAAGATGATAGCAGACTTCGTACCAGTGGCTCGTGTCATTCTCGGTTTGAAGGGTCTAAAGATCATTACATTCGGTCCTCGTCCTCAGGATTTCTTCGCTTGCAATGCTCCTATCAAGGGCTTATATGAACTGGGTGTAGAAATCGAGGAAAATTCAGAACTCGACCTTCTCGTATCTTATAAGGAACATGAGAACGACCCACGCATCGATGATGTATGCAAGGATATGGCAGAAGAAATGGGCGAAGGCAAGTACTATCCTGACTTGAGTCGCCGCATGGCACAATTTGAGTTGACATTACTCGACTGGGCAGAGAACCACAAGGGTTCACGCCAGTATGTAGCATTTGCAGACAAGTGCTGGCCTGCATTCCCAAGCCAGTTCGGTTTTGAACCATGCTATGTAAACAGCCGTTTGGTAAGCCGTGGCATCCCTGTAGCTTGCGAGGTAGATATCTATGGTGCACTCTCTGAGTATATCGGTATGTGTGCTTCCGACGATACAGTAACATTGCTCGACATCAACAACTCAGTACCTAAGTACATCTATGATGAGGACATCGTTGGCAAGTACGACTACAAATTGACCGATACCTTCATGGGCTTCCACTGCGGTAACACGCCTCAGTGCAAGATGTGTTCTACTCGTGCCATCAAGTATCAGTTGATTCAGAACCGTTTGTTGGAGAATGGCGGCAAACCAGACTTTACCCGTGGTACTCTGGAAGGAGACATAGCAGCTTCAGACATCACATTCTATCGCTTGCAGTGCGATTCAGAGGGCAATCTCCGCAGCTACATTGCCGAAGGAGAAGTTCTCGACGTTCCTACCCGTTCATTCGGTGGTATCGGTATCTTCGCTATCAACGAGATGGGTCGTTTCTACCGCCACGTATTGATACAGAAGGGTTATCCACATCATGGAGCCGTAGCATTCTCTCACGTAGGTAAGACCCTGTTTGAGGTATTCAAGTATCTCGGCATCAAGGACATCGCTTACAACCAGCCAGCAAGTCTGCCTTATCCTACAGAGAATCCTTGGAAGTAATTGTAAAAAACATTATATTACACAATAATCAAAAGAAGGTGTGTCATAAGTTCATGACGCACCCTTTTTCGTAAAAAGACACAGTAGCTATAGACAACGAAAATTAAACATTTTTATTAACAAATATATATTTAAATTCTATTTCCTCTAAAGAAGTGCAAGTACGAATTCTAACGATGCGCTTTATTAAGGTCTAATGATGCGCATCGTTAGGTGTTAATGAAGCGCATCGTTAGGTGCTAAAGAAGTGCATCGTTAGACCTTAAAGAAGCGCATCGTTAGGTCATGTAGATTTTCTACTAGTTATATTACTGAAAATCAGCAAATTACACTCCATCTCAAGACTGCGAACTCTTGCCACCAACAGGAAGAACAGAAATATAAAAGTTTGTTTCATCATTATATTGTATCATTAAACTATGCTATTGCAAAAGTGTAAAAACTTTTACAATAACATACTATTTAGTTACTGAATCAATATTGTGCCGCTTATTAGATACATCCCAAGAGATAATGAGCCTCCATCTTCTCATTAGGGGCACCTTTGCTATCATAATAATCTACGACTTCTTGAAACAAGGAATCTGAAGGCATAGGCTTGAAAAGCTTATTCAATACCTTTGCTTCCAACATACGATAACGCATTTCTACTTTTTCGCCACATTGTGACATGTCCTGGCGATGATTGCACAGACTGTCATACGCAGCCTGCGGATTCTTCTCCATCAGACTATTCATTTCTACCAACCATGCCATTTGTACACGTTAGTCTGAACAACTTCCTGTCAACAAAAGCAAGAAGAATAAAAAGAAAGACAGAATCTTCTTCATCAATTTAAAGTTTAGTTAAGCAACCTGTAAAACGCTGCACATTTATTACATTAAGAATAGTAGCATCTCCGTCAAAAAACCTATTTTAAAAGCTTGCGCAAATATAAGTCTTTTCTTATAAAAGAAATCTTTACAAAAATATCATACATTCTCTTTTCATCTTGTATAATCCGTCTTTACGTCATCATTGACTATTTGCTTTTGAGTTTGCTTGACACGACTCTTCAAATGACCAAGATTATATCTTGCTGAAATCACAAATGATGCCTGGTAGTTACGACCAGCACCTTTGTAATGGTAACCTTTTGATTCCGTGGAACTTGTCCATCTGTAATGAATGGGAAGAAAGCTATAGGCAGAAGCCATCAGCGTAAGACGATTGCCAAGTACTTTCTTCGTAAGGCTCAAACCATATTCATATCCCTCAGAACCATAACCCTGGAGCATAACATACTTGGTATGGTAGTTTCCCTCCAGTTCAAGATAGTAATCCTTGGGAAGCTCATATTCTGCCATACAACGCAACCTGCCAAACCATCCCTTGTGCCATTGCCCTATTCTTTGAGCGGAATACTGAACATAGGCCAAAGATGTGACTGTGCGGAAAAAGAATCCGCCAAAACGCTTACGCAATGAAAGTTCGAGATTGGTATTGTTTTTATGACCTATATTATCCTTCGTAGTGTGCAATACGCTACCAGCAAGATAGCTATAGCCCAGGAGAAGCCGGTCGGAATATTGATGCGCCAACGACATGCTCAAATACCAGGCATCACCACTTCCCATCCTGAAAGCAGCGGTTAAAGATATGTCCTGATTCCTCTGCGGCTTCAAGCCTGGATTTCCATAGCTCAACTCATTGACGGTGCTACTGTCAACATAGGGATCTAAAGCAAAAATATTGGGACGAGATACAGACATAGCATACCCTAAGGATAAGGTTCCCCTATCCGACAGGATATAGGAAATACCCATGCTGGGAAGAAAATCACAAAAACTCACCTTGTAGGTATAACCTTTGTCTGCCCTGGCCAACTTCTCCCAGTCATTTTCGCACTGGAGACCAGCTGAAATCCGCCATTTACGATCATTGTATGTATAGCCCAAACTGGACTGCAGAAAATTCTGAGTGCGCTTGCAAAGACTTACTCCCGTATTATCCCGATAATATCCAAGTCCTATCGGGGAGTATTTTTCCTCATTATCGTCATGATCCAAGCGCAGCAAGCCCTTGAGACCGAAGACAAACAAATGATGCTTTCCTACACGCCTATTGTACTCCAACTCGCATGTATGCCAGTCTTCTCCACTACTGGTCATGAGAAGACAATCCATCAAGCCAGAAATAGAGTTGGCACATCCTGCTACAGAATCAAGGTCCTGATAGCAAATTTCTTTCTTTTCCATATAAGGACGGCCATAATAATTGTATCCCACAAAAAACTTTCCTCCTTCACCTCCTGGTCCGAATACCCGTTCATAGTTCAGCGAGGCCTGGTACTCTGGCGACTTGAGCCTATGATTCAGCTGCTTTACATAAGAATAGCTGGGAGAATTATCTGCCTGGGTTACCTGAACATCATAACGGGAAGACGAATGCATATTGTTACGCAAAAAAATCCGGGCATAGGCTGACAACAAACTATGATCATCTACATCATAGCTCGCAGACAGCTCCATATTATGATCCTTGGAACTGGTTCCACCTATTTTGCCTTCAGTTATACTCATGTGGTCAACGAGAACTTCGTGACGCAACTCTTCCGAACGAGACGTTGAGGAATGCCCAAACATGTCGTTAAAGGAATAGCAACCGGAAAAACGGATACGTTTTATCTTAGATGTTCCCCAAATGGAGCCAAACAAACTACTGTCGGTTCCCTTTCCATACATGGTGAGCATATAACCTTCCAGTCTGCCTTTGGTTGTAATATTCAAGACCACGGCATCATTTCCATACTGTAAGTCGGGATGTGTTACAAGCTCCACCTTCTTTACGTATTTTGAATTCAACGCACTAAGCAGCTCTATAGGATTATTGACCAGCGGATCTCGCAGACCATTTAGCTTATATACTATCTTCCTATTATCGTCCGCCGAAATTTCACCTTTCCTGCTGACGATAAGCCCCGGCATCTTTCTCAAAGTCTCAATCAGTTTTTCCTTCATGGCACTGCTGTCTGCATCGACATGGTAAATGATTCTGTCTGTTTTCATTTGAACCAACTGCCCTCTCACAACCAGTTCTTCCAACTGTTGTACTTTGTCCAAGGAGCGCTGTTTAGGATATTTACGCTGCATATACAAAGGCTTTCTCAAGGTTATGGACCTCTCTTTTTTGTAAAATTTCTCTATTTCAAAGCTCTCGTAAACATCTTCATAATCAGGATGTGAGGTATGAAAAATATATTTGCCTGGTTTTTTAAGAATAAACATGGCAGCGCACTTCTTGCCATTGATGATGGCATTACTGAAGCTCGTAGCAATGAGAGTGCTGTCTTCAGACAACAAATCCACCTTGGCGTTGAAAACAGGCTCCTTAGTGAAGATGTTGAAAACTTTCTTCCATATCCAAAGTTCCTGCTCCCGAGCAGATGCAGAAATAGAAAATAGGACGCTGAAAATCAAAAATAAACTAAATCTCATAGACAGAATCTTTAGGAGTTCAATCATTACTTTTTTGTTTCTGTACTGCCACCTTTAATTGTTTACAAGGCAACAACAGCAATATCAAAATTAATACTATTATTATTTTAATAGAATTAAAGTTCGACTGCAAAATTAAGAAAACAAATACAAGTATGCAAGTTTTGAGATAAAAAATAATCCACCAAAAATCCACAAAAATAGATTTTTAGGCTTGTAAGTTACAGAGAATAAGGCTATTATAAAAATAATCCACCAAAAATACATCACGTATCCTTTGGTGGACTTTCTCTTAAAATTTCAATAGATTTTCGTCTAATGTAGAAGCACTATCATCACCAAACAATTTCCTGTTTGCCTTCTTTCGGACATTACTTATTGTCTTAGACGATGTTTTAACAAGAACAGAAATATCAGTATTGTCTATATTCAAATAGGTAAGAACACATACCCGAATTTCCTTATACTCAGAAATGCTTTCTTGCAAAGCGCCTTCTCCTCATCAGTCATATTCTTAGGCTGGATTTCCATACCCAGACGACCACTCATCGCCACATCAATACGATACTTCAAGGAAGTGGTACGGAAGACGGTATGATTAGGAACCGCAGAGATATGGCTTGCCATAGCGATGGCTGGAAAGAAATAGCTGGTTCCCCAGTTGGCTCTACCACCACCACTCGCTCAGCACTGGATAACTACATCTTTATATTTGGCACGAATACGGTCGGAGTGCAGTAGAGAGATTTTCTTCTGTTTTCGAATGCAAAAATATAAAAAAGAGCAATACATACCAATACTTTTTTGATTTATTTTCAGGAGAAAGCAGAAAAGGGCAAGAAATTGATAAATAAAGCAAAGAAAAATCAATAGGAAAGAGATGCGAAATCATCTCTTGAGAAGATTTATGAAAAAAAGTTTGTGCATTTCAGATAATAATACTAATTTTGTCCACGAATACAAGATATAAAAGCAATAGAAATAAACAGGGTATTAAAGATAAGAACATAATCAAACAATATGAAACTCAAAATTCATTTCAACCATAAGGAGGAACTCTGGAACTCCTGGTCTCATGCCGGAGGCATCCTGCTGGGTGTCATCGTGGGCATCATCTTCCTCTATTGGTGTTTCACTCAGCACAATGGTTGGGCCACAGCGGGCATCATCCTCTATCTTTTCGGTATGCTCATGTCATACATCGCTTCCACCACCTATCATGCCATTTCTGCCTGGAGCAAGTGGAAGGAACGTCTGCGCAAATGGGATCATGCCGCCATCTACTGGCATATTGCCGGTTCCTACTCCCCTATCACGCTCATAGCCATGCGCGAACAGGGTTACTGGGGATGGAGCCTTTTTATCTTTATCTGGGCTTGCGCCATTGCCGGAACCGTCATGAGTTTTGCCAAGCTCAAGGACCACAGCAACTTAGAGACGCTCTGCTTTGTCGGCATGGGTCTCTCTGTTCTCGTTGCCTTCAAGCCTCTTATCGATTCTGTTTCCCCAGCCACAGTCTGGTGGATTATTGCAGAAGGTATTTGCTACATCACGGGTGCTGTATTTTACAGTATCAACAAGAAGAAATACATGCATTCCGTATTCCACTTCTTTGTGCTGGCAGGAAGTATCTGCCACATCATTGCAGTTTGGGATATTCTCATGAAATATATCTAAACGACTTAATAAAAAGTATCAAATATTACAAGACATTCATCCATATCATACTCTTCTTATAATATAATAAGGTGGGATTGTTAACAATACGTTAAAGTATGAAAATAATTGCCCCAAAGTTTGGAACTTATCGCAGAAAAGCATACCTTTGCAGTGTTCTATTGAAGTAGTACGCTAAAACATTAAAGATTATGATACAGATTAAAGACATTGATTTCAGATACCCAGGTAGCAAGCACCTTGTATTTAGAGATTTTTCTTTGGAACTCAAGGAGAACAATATTTATGGCTTGCTCGGTAAGAATGGTACAGGCAAGAGCACCCTGCTCTATCTCATCAGCGGATTGCTCCGCCAGCAACAAGGTACCGTTCTCGTGGATGGCATTTCGGCACAAGATCGCAGAGCCGAGATGCTGAAGGACATCTTCATGGTGCCCGAAGAGTTTGAACTGCCCAACGTTTCCCTCGCCACCTACGTGAAGATGAACCAGGGGTTCTATCCTAACTTCTCGCAGGAAGTGCTGGACCGTTGCCTAAAGGATTTTGATTTACCACTCTCTCTCAAGTTGAACGAACTCTCGATGGGACAGAAGAAGAAGGTATTCATGAGTTTCGCACTCGCCACGGGTACCCGCTTTCTTCTGATGGACGAGCCAACCAATGGTCTCGACATCCCATCGAAGAGCCAGTTCCGTAAGGTCATCGCCAACAACATGACGGAAGACCGCACCCTCATCATCTCTACTCATCAGGTGCACGATGTAGAGTCGTTGCTCGACCACATCATCATCATGAATCAAAGCCAACTGCTGCTCGACGCATCTATTTCAAACATCTGCGAGAAATACACCTTCGAATATCGCAACCCACAGGAAATGGACGACACCGTGCTCTACGCCGAGCCAACCCTGCAGGGCAATGCCGCCATCTGCAAGCGTCAGGAGGGAAAACAGGAAACACAGATGAACCTGGAGTTGCTCTTCAATGCAGTAATTAATGGAAAATTAAACGATTAAAAATTAGACGATTATGAAAAAGAATTTCGATTTACATAGATTAAGCATGGTACTTCGTTGGGATATTCTCACCAACTGGCAGCGTCATCTTGGAGCTACAGCAGGTCTCGCCATCTGCATTTCCATCTATTGTGTATTGCGACTTTTTAGCATGAGATATTGGCTTAACTCAACCGATGTAGAGCTGGCTGGTCATCAATACCAGGTAAGTGTTTGCATGTTCTTTTCTGTAATAGCATTCATCGCGTTCTACGTCTTGGCAAGTTGTATATTCAATAACATGAAGACTAAATTGCAAAGAGAGTGTTTCCTGATGCTTCCTGCTTGTAATCTAGAGAAGTTTGTGGCCCGATTACTCATGATGAGTATCGGTGTTCTGGTTCAACTTTTTGCAGCAGTAATCTTGGCCGATGTTATACAGTTCATCTTTAGTTTCATCATCACTCCAGATTTTCATATCAGCATCACCTGGGCTGTGCTCAGCCATATTATTCCCACAATTCAACCTTTCGACAACGACTGGCTGAAATGGATTACCCTCTATTCATTCATACTATTTTCCCATTCTTTCGCAACACTTGGCGGAACATTCTATCGCAAGTTGCCTGTATTGCTAACAGCTTGCACGGGCATTCTTCTTAGTATGATTTTGGGATACATAATCAACAAATTAGGAGAAGCTGGAGTTTTTGATTTCTTCAGTCATATTAACTTCAGCAATGGTTCCACAGCTGACTATTGTATAACAATTACAGCATCCTTTGTTTTCCTTGCTTTGGCTGCCTTCAACTATTGGGCATCCTACAAGCTCTTCACCCGTATGCAGGTTATCTGCAACAAGTGGATCAACATCTAAGAATTAAAATTTGAAGATTATGATTTTCAGTAACGATAAAGCAATATACGTACAGATAGCCGAGCGACTGAGCGATGAGATTCTGGCGGGCAAGTACAAGGAAGACGAGCGAATACCGAGCGTCAGGGAATACGCCGTGCTGCTGGAGGTAAATGCCAACACAACCGTGAAGGCATACGACCTGCTTGCCACCGATGAGATCATCTACAACAAGCGAGGCCTGGGCTACTTTGTTTCCGCTGGAGCCAAGAAGCAGATCAAGAAGACCCGCAAAAAGGAGTTTATGAAAGAAAGACTCCCGGAACTCGCCCGACAAATGCAGCTTCTCAATATCTCCATCGGCGAAGTGAAGGATGAGTTGGAGAAGAATCTCAAAAAGATAAGGATATGATGACACTATTCATTCTCAAAAGCATATTTTTAACTACTATCTTTGCCTTATATATAATAAGGTGGATATAATCACGTTTTTAAAAATGAGCTACGCTTGCAACTTTCAGAAGGTTGCAAGCGTCTAACGTTTAAAATTCATATCAATAAACAAACGTATTATATGTCATTAATTCATCTAAAAGACGTCAACAAGACCTATCAGGGTGCTCAGCCACTCCATGTGCTGAAGGGCATCGACCTCGACATCGAACGTGGCGAGTTCGTCAGCATCATGGGTGCTTCCGGCTCGGGAAAATCCACCTTATTAAATATACTGGGTATTCTCGACAACTACGATACGGGCGAATACCGACTCAATGATGTGCTCATCAAAGACCTCTCGGAAACCCGTGCTGCCGAATACCGCAACAAGATGATTGGCTTCATCTTCCAGTCGTTCAACCTCATCTCGTTCAAGACGGCGGTGGAAAACGTGGAGCTTCCACTCTTCTACCAGGGCGTGAGCCGCAAGAAGCGCCACGAACTGGCGATGGAATATCTCGACAAGTTAGGCTTGAAACAATGGGCCAACCATTATCCCAACGAGATGTCGGGAGGACAGAAGCAGCGTGTAGCCATCGCCCGTGCCCTCATCACCAAACCCGAAATCATCCTTGCCGATGAGCCTACCGGAGCTCTCGACTCCAAAACGAGCGTGGAAGTGATGGACCTGCTGAAGGAACTGCACCAGAAAGAGGGAATGACTATCGTAGTGGTAACCCATGAAAGCGGTGTAGCCAACGAGACCGATAAGGTTATCCATATCAAGGACGGACTCATCGGAAGCATCGAAGACAACAGAGACCATCATCTCGTATCGAAAGACTACGTGAAATAACTTTGAACTTGGAACATGAGAGAATTAATCAAAGAAATATGGAGCACGTCGAAACGCAACAAGTTGCGTACCACGCTTACGGGATTTGCCGTTGCCTGGGGTATCTTCATGCTGATATTCCTGCTGGGCGCCGGCAACGGACTGATTAATGCCCAGTTGCAGCAAAGCACCCGATTCCTTGCCAACTCCATGCGAGTATTCCCGGGCGAAACCTCCAAGGCTTACAAGGGACTGAAGGAAGGCAGAAGCATCACGCTCAACGACAAAGACATCCTCATCAGTAACCAGACCTACGGTCAGTACGTGGATGATGTGGGTGGAAGATTGGAACAGTATAACGTGAACATCAACTACGGTGATAATTATGTGGCAAGCCAGTCGTTGGTGGGTGTGGCTCCTACACATCCCAAAATCGACAAGACGGAGATGATTGCCGGACGATTCATCAACGAAATCGATATGAAGGAGCAGCGCAAGAATGTGGTGCTGAGCCGAAGCCAGGCCAAGGAACTCTGCAAAGACTATCGCTCGCTGGTGGGCAAGAACGTAAAAATCAGCAACCTCAACTTCCAGGTGGTGGGAATCTACAAGGATGATGAATCGCGCAACAATACCGATGCCTTCATTGCCTACTCCACCATAAAGACCATCTATGCCAAGGGCGATGATGCAGGAAGTCTGGAGTTCACCATCAAGAACCTGAAGACCCAGGAGGATAACGAGCAGTTTGAGAAGAACTATCGTGCCAGCATCAACAACAACCATCAGGCTGCACCTGATGACGACCGCACCATCTGGCTCTGGAACCGATACATGGACAATATCCAGATGAACCAGGGAATCGCCATCATGCAGACGGCACTCTGGATAGTAGGTCTGTTCACCCTGCTGAGCGGCATCGTGGGTGTTAGCAACATCATGCTCATCACCGTGAAGGAGCGAACCCGAGAGTTTGGTGTAAGAAAAGCCATCGGAGCCAAACCTTGGTCGATACTGAAGCTCATCATCACCGAGAGCATCATCATCACCTCGTTCTTCGGCTACATCGGAATGGTATGCGGCGTGGCGGCAAACGAAATCATGGACGCAACCATCGGCCACACCACCGTAGATACCGGACTGTTTAAAGCCGCCATGTTTGTGAATCCTACGGTGGGCCTCGGCACCTGCATCGGCGCCACCATCGCCATCGTCATCGCAGGCACCATCGCCGGACTCATCCCAGCCATCAAGGCTGCAAGAATCCGACCGATAGAGGCGCTGAGAGCGGAATAAACTATAAATTATTATTATGCGATTAGATTTAGATACATATAAAGAGATTCTCGATACCATCACGAGGAATAAAAGCCGCAGTCTGCTTACGGGCTTCGGCGTGTTCTGGGGCGTGTTTATGCTCATCGCCCTGATGGGTGGCGGACAGGGACAGAAGGAGATGCTGCAAAACAACTTCGCAGGCTTCGCCACCAACACCGCCATCATCTGGGCGCAGAACACCACCAAGCCCTACAAGGGATTCAACAAGGGGCGCTCCTGGCAGATGGAAGAGAAAGACCTGGAGCGACTGCGGCACAGGGTGCCCGAACTCGATGTCATTACCCCGCTGCTCTTCGGAGGTAACAAGTCGGTGGTGTTTGGCGACAAGAAATTCAGCGGCAGCACCCAGGGCGTGAATCCCGACTACGCCCAGGTTTCCGTGCCTAAAATGTTTTACGGCAGATACATCAACGAGATGGATGTGCGCCACCAGCGCAAGGTTTGCGTCATCGGCAAACAGATTTACAAGACCCTCTTCCCCGGCGGCGGTGACCCATGCGGCAAGAGCGTGCGAGTGGATTCCACCTATTACACGGTGGTGGGTGTAGATTACCGCTCGGGAAATGGCGTGAACTTTGGCGGTAGAGCCGACGAAACCATCACCATTCCGCAAACCGTGCTCCGCACCGCCTACAACCGCGGAACCGCCATCGACATCATTGCCACCACCGGTAAGCCGGGCGTGGTGATGAGCAGCATCGCCCAGCGAATGCGTGAAACCATAGCCAGAGCCCACAATATCGACCCTTCAGACGAAAAGGGAATCATGGTGTTCAATACGGAGGTGCTCTTCCAGATGCTCGACAACCTATTTAAGGGCGTCAACTTCCTCATCTGGCTGGTAGGTATCGGCACCCTTCTCGCCGGCGCCATCGGAGTTTCCAACATCATGATGGTAACGGTGAAGGAGCGAACCACCGAGATAGGCATTCGCCGAGCCATCGGTGCCACACCGAAGATGATTCTCTCGCAAATCATCTCAGAGAGTATTCTCCTCACCCTGGTGGCAGGCATGAGCGGCATCATCTTCGGAGTAGCCATCCTGCAGATGCTGGAGATGGCGAACACCACGGATGGCATTCTCACCGTCCACTTCCAGGTAGATTTCTGGACAGCCATCTCCTCAGCCATCCTCATCTGCATCCTTGGCGGCCTTGCCGGACTTGCCCCAGCCTGGCGAGCCATGAGCATCAAGCCGGTAGATGCAATGAGAGACGAATAAAAGAAAAATAAGATATAAAAGATATGAAAAAGTATTCAAAGTTGATCGTTGCGGCAATCGTCGCCTTGATTTTCATCGGAACCTTCGTGTTCCTTTATGAGAAATCACAGCCTAAACCTGTGGAATATACCGAGTTTACCCCAAAGATGGGCGATGTGTTGAAAACCACGGTGATTACGGGTAAGATTGAGCCTCGCAACGAGGTAAACGTAAAGCCTCAGATCAGCGGTATCATCACCGAAATCTGCAAGCAGGCAGGCGACTTCGTGCAGGCAGGCGAGGTAATCGCTAAGGTAAAGGTGATTCCGGATATGGGACAGCTCAGTTCGGCGCAGGCTCGTGTGCGCCTTGCCGAGATTAACCTGAAGCAGGCACAGGTAAACTATGGTCGGGAGGAACAGCTCTACAAGAAGCAGCTGGTCAGCGCCGATGAGTTTGACAAGGTGAAGCAGTCGTTGCAGCAGGCAAAGGAGGAGAAGGTAGCCGCCCTGGATGCGCTCGAAGTGGTTCGTGATGGTGTTTCCAAGAGCAACGCCAGCGCCTCTTCCACCCTTATCCGTTCTACCATTTCGGGAATTATCCTCGATATTCCTGTCAAAGTAGGTAACTCCGTGATTCTTGCCAACACCTTTAATGATGGAACCACCATCGCCAGTGTAGCTAACATGAACGACCTGATTTTCCGTGGCAATATTGACGAGACGGAGGTGGGCAATCTCGTAGTGGGAATGCCGATGAAGATCACCATTGGTGCCCTGCAGGATCTCAAGTTTGATGCAGATTTGGAATACATCTCTCCAAAGGCTGTTGAAAACAATGGAGCCAACCAGTTTGAGGTGAAGGCAGCCGTCCGTTCTGTGAAGGGTGGAAAGATTCGTTCCGGCTATAGTGCCAATGCCGAAATCGTTCTCTCCAAGGCAACCCATGTACTCACCATACCGGAAAGTGCCATCGAGTTCAGCGGCGACTCCACCTTCGTATATATTATAAAAGGTAGCAATAAGGATAAGACCTATGAACGTACCCAGGTAACTACAGGCTTGAGTGATGGCGTGAATATAGAAATCAGAAAGGGTCTGTCGCTGAAAGACAAGGTACGCGGTCCACAAATCGTAGCTGACAGCAAGGAAGAATAAGGCAAATTGAGTAAATATGCTATCAAACTCATGTTTTTAACATCATTTGCCTTAAAAAACTTGGAAGTTATTGAAATAATACGTATCTTTGTGTCATCTACCAGTTAGAATATATTCTACTGATAGTGAGTGAATTAACTAACAGTATTAACATCAAAAACAAAAGCATTATGAAAAAATATGTATGTGATGTTTGTGGCTGGGTTTATGACCCAGAAGTAGGTGACCCAGAGGGCGGTATCGCTCCAGGTACAGCATTTGAAGATATTCCAGATGATTGGGTTTGCCCACTTTGCGGAGTAGGAAAAGACGAGTTTAGTCCTGTTGAGGAATAAACCTGAATATCCAGACCGGACAGAATCCTATCATCCTGTCCCGGTTAGCTTTTTATCATTCAATTTGGTCATCAATTAATATTAAGGAGGAATCATTATGACTAAGATTAGAGAAATCTACCGCTGCCAGATTTGCGGCAACGTGGTAGAAGTAGTAAACCCAGGAGCCGTGCTCAGTTGCTGCGGCGAGCCGATGAAGCTCATGAAGGAAAACACCAGTGATGGTGCCAAGGAGAAACATGTGCCTGTGATAGAACCTATCGAGGGCGGATATCGTGTAACGGTAGGAAGCGTAGAACATCCGATGCTTCCAGAGCATTACATCCAGTGGATAGAGTTGCTCACCCCTACAGATGTGCTTCGTCACGAGTTGAAGCCAGGCGAAAAGCCTGAAGCTATCTTCCTGACCAACGCAGAAGCCAAGGATGTTGTGGCTCGCGAATACTGCAACCTTCATGGTCTGTGGAAAGGGGAAATCTAAAGAATATAATTATCCGGGAGGGTGTGTCTCTATACTTTAGACACACCCTCCTGCTTTTTTATCCATTTCATCAAGCAACTTTTCTCTAAAAACCTTGGAACATATTGAAATAATTCGTATATTTGCACCTGGTAATGCCAAAAACCTAATTTTAAATCATAAAAATGCGTTTAAACAGAAAACGTATTAAGCATACAATTTTAATTATTAACATTTAAATTACATCAATTATGAGAAGAACAATCTTTACCCTTATCATGCTTTGTATCGCAACCCTAATCCTGCAGGCACAAACTGCATGGACAGCAGCTGGTTCCAGTACACTCTTCGGTTCTCATTGGGACGAAAAGGATACCCGCAATGACCTGATCGATAAAGGAAATGGCATCTGGGAGCTCACCAAAACCGACTGCATTCTTGAAAAAAATGTGAAATACGAACTTAAAGTCCTGAAGAATCATAATTGGGCAGAATCGTACCCTCAAACCAGCGCCAACTATGTCTTTATGGTAGAAGAGACAGGTACCTATAACGTCACTATCCAGTTTAATGAAACCAACTACGAAGTCGGGGTAATCACCAAAAAGACAGGTGATGCTGTCATTGGTGAAAAGACATGGACTGTAGCTGGATTTGGCACAATTCTCGGAGTAGAATGGGATCCGAAAGCAACAGAAAACGATATGATCAAACAGGAAGATAACGTCACCTACATTCTGACCAAGACCAATCTGACCATTGCTCAAGGCGGTTATAAATATAAGATCTGTGCTAACCACAATTGGTCAGAGAACTATGGTGATGATAATGACCCAGAAGGTAATGCCTCCATTTATATCGCAGCAGACGGAATCTACGACGTTACCTTCACCTTCAATTCAGTAACTAAGGAAGTATCAGCTACAGCTGTGCGCACCGATACAGATGGCATCAGCCAGATTGCCGGCGACGTCAAAGCTAAGAGCGTAGTCTTCAACCTTCAGGGACATCGCGTTTCAACTCCTAAACAGGGAGTTTATATCATCAACGGTAAAAAAGTGGTCGTAAAATAATAAAAACTGCTCAAAGTAATCATCAGAAAGGCATTCACCAGCATCGTGAATGCCTTTTTTAGTTTATTTACCACGAATTATTTTGTATTTTATTCGATTTAACGTACCTTTGCACCCAAATATTTAAACGTTTAAAAATAAAATGGCATTAAAATGTGGTATTGTAGGTCTTCCTAACGTGGGAAAATCTACATTGTTCAACTGTCTGTCTAGTGCAAAAGCACAGGCAGCTAACTTCCCTTTCTGTACTATCGAACCAAACTTGGGCGTCATCACCGTACCAGATGAGCGACTCAACAAATTGGCAGAGATTGTTCACCCAGGACGCATCGTCCCAGCTACTTGCGAAATCGTGGATATCGCAGGTCTTGTTAAGGGTGCCAGCAAGGGCGAAGGTCTTGGAAATAAATTCTTGGGAAATATTCGTGAGTGCGATGCAATCATCCACGTAATCCGTTGCTTCGACGATGACAATATCGTACGTGAGGGTGGCGCTAAAGTTGACCCATTGGAGGACAAGAGCGTTATCGATACAGAGTTGCAGCTCAAGGACTTGGAGACTATCGAATCCCAGCTCGCCAAGCAGCAGAAGACAGCTGCTGCAGGCAACAAGGACGCTAAAGTGATGGTTACCGTTCTGGAGGCTTACAAAGCAGAGTTGGAGCAAGGCAAGAACGCACGTGGCGTTACTTTCGAAAGCAAAGAAGAGCAGAAGGTGGCTCACGATCTCTTCCTCCTCACTACGAAACCAGTACTCTACGTAGCCAACGTAGATGAAGCTTCTGCCAAGAGCGGAAATGAATACAGCAAGAAGGTAGAGGAAATCGCTAAGGCAGAAGGTGCCGAGTGCATGGTTATCGCTGCGAAGACAGAAGAAGACATTGCATCTCTCGAAACCTACGAAGACAAGCAGATGTTCCTCGAAGAACTCGGATTGGAGGAAAGTGGTGTTAACCGCCTCATCAAGAAGGCATACGCTCTCCTGAACCTTGAGACATTCATCACTGCTGGTGAAATGGAGGTAAAGGCATGGACTTACCACAAGGGCTGGAAGGCTCCTCAGTGTGCTGGCGTCATCCATACCGACTTTGAAAAAGGATTTATCCGTGCTGAGGTCATCAAGTACGACGATTATATCCAATATGGTTCTGAGGCTGCTGTCCGCGAGGCAGGTAAACTCGGTATCGAGGGTAAGGAATATGTCGTTCAGGATGGCGACATCATGCACTTCCGTTTTAATGTTTAATTATGATAAACCTGCTTAATTATATCGTTTGGGATCCAGATCCTATTCTTGCGCATCTGGGTCCTTTGACCATCCGATATTACTCCACTTGCTGGCTTATCGGTTTACTATTGGGTTATCTGCTCATGCAGCGACTCTACAAGCAGCAGAAATTGGGCGATGACAAGTTTGAGCCTCTCTTCCTTTATATCTTCTTCGGTATTCTGGTAGGTGCACGTCTCGGTCATTGCCTCTTCTACCAGCCTGAGTATTTCCTTACGCAATGGGATCACTTCATCGAGATGCTGATACCTATGCACCACATGCCGGATGGCAGTTGGAAACTTACAGGATATGAAGGACTGGCCAGTCATGGTGGTGTATTCGGAATGTTTGTTGCCATCTGGCTCTACTGCCGCAACATGAAGGTAAAGGGCTGGGTTGTGCTCGACAATATGGGTATTGTCTCTGGTATTGCAGCCATGTTTATCCGTCTGGGTAATCTGATGAATTCAGAGATTATCGGCAAAGTGACTGATGTGCCTTGGGCATTCATCTTTGTTCGTGAAGATCAATACCCTCGCCATCCAGGACAACTCTATGAAGCCATTGCTTACCTCATTATCTTCTTGCTCATTCTCTTCATCTATAAGAAGAAAGGTACTAAGAGTGTGGGTACAGGCCTATATTTCGGTCTCTGTATCACCCTCATCTTCACCTTCCGTTTCTTCATCGAATATACGAAAGAGATTCAGGTGGCATTCGAGGCTGGACTTCCTATGGATATGGGACAGATATTGAGTATTCCACTCATTCTTCTGGGAGTTTGGAGCATCGCCTCCAGTTTTAAGAGAGCAAAGGCTCAGGAAGAGAAACAAGAGAAATAGGACTTGTCTAGGGCTTGTTATGTCATTGCGGATAGTAGTATTTACTTTGCCGAGGCTGTAATACTTATTTTGTCAATGCAGTAGCATATAGGAACCATTTTCAATTTTAACCATACAGTTAGAACTGTTTTTCTATAAAATAAGAAACTCTCCCTTGCAGGAATCCAATCCTGAACAAGGGAGAGTTTTTATTTTCAATCCATCATTATCTACTTCTTATCTTCCCATCAAAATCTTCTTGATTTCATTGAGTTTGTTCAAAGCCTCTACCGGTGTGAGATTATTGATGTCCAAACCCAATATCTCATCGCGTATCTGACTCAAAACCGGATCATCAAGCTGGAAGAAACTGAGTTGTACTCCATCCTTCGGTTCATCCAAATGCTGCATATTAGGTTTGCCGGCAGCACCCACACCCGCATTGTCATCCTCCAGTTGTTTCAGTATAACATTGGCACGATTTACGATGCTACGAGGCATACCGGCTATTTCAGCCACATGAATACCAAAAGAGTGCTCACTTCCACCCGGTTCCAACTTACGCAGGAAGATAACCTTGCCATCCACCTCCTTCACGCTTACATTGAAATTCTTGATGCGAGGAAAGTTCTTTTCCATCTCATTCAGTTCGTGATAGTGGGTAGCAAAGAGCGTACGTGCTTGCGCCTTCTTGTGCTGATGCAAGTATTCCACGATAGCCCAAGCTATTGAGATTCCATCATAAGTAGAAGTACCACGTCCTAACTCATCAAAGAGAACCAGGGAACGAGGAGAAACATTATTCAGGATATTCGCAGCCTCAGTCATCTCTACCATAAAAGTAGATTCACCAAGCGAGATATTATCACTGGCACCCACACGGGTGAATATCTTATCCACCAGACCTACTCTTGCACTCTCGGCTGGTACGAAACAGCCTACCTGTGCCAGCAGAACAATCAAGGCCGTCTGCCTTAAAAGCGCAGATTTACCGGCCATATTAGGACCCGTAATCATCATAATCTGCTGCTTTTCAGTATCGAGCAACACATCGTTTGGCACATATCGCTCACCTAAAGGCAACTGAGTTTCTATCACAGGATGGCGTCCCTGCTTGATGTCGAGCACCTCAGAATCGTCGATGACAGGACGCACATAGTGGTTTTCTTCCGATGCCTTCGAGAAGGAAAGAAGACAGTCCATACGGGCAATGAGGTTGGCATTGATTTGTATCTGAGGAATATACTCTTGCATAGAGGCTATCAGTTCATTGAAGAGTTGGGCTTCGAGAATCAAAATTTTCTCATCGGCACCGAGAATCTTCTCTTCATATTCCTTCAGTTCCTGAGTAATATATCGCTCTGCCTGAGCAAGCGTCTGCTTGCGAATCCAGTCTTCAGGCACCTTGTCCTTGAAGGTATTGCGCACCTCTAAATAATAGCCAAATACATTATTATAACCCACTTTCAGGCTGGAAATACCTGTTTTCTCTATCTCACGCTCCTGTATTTTGAGCAGATAGTCCTTACCATGCCGGCTGATGGAACGCAGATCGTCCAATTCTGCATTGTAGCCATCAGCGATAACATCGCCCTTATTGATAAGCTGCGGAGGATCCGGCTGGATTTCCTTTGCTATCCGTTCTTTCAGCGTTTCACAGAGATTGAGTTGCTCACCCACTCGCTGCAAGGCTTCATTCTTGGCATGTTGACAAGCCACCTTGATTGGCTGGATAGCCTCCAAGGCATGTTGCAATTGCACAACTTCACGAGGCGAAACTCTACCCACAGCCACTTTGGAAATGATACGTTCCAGGTCACCGATACGATGCAGTTGATCATCTATCAACTGCTTGAACTCCGGTTCCTTGAAGAAATATTCCACGATGTCGAGTCGTTCATTGATTGGACGCACATCTTTCAGCGGAAAGACAAGCCAGCGGCGGAGCATACGGCCTCCCATTGCCGTTACGGTGCGGTCGATGACATTCAGAAGCGACGAACCATCGTCCTGCATCGGAGCCACCAGTTCGAGACTGCGGATGGTAAAGCGGTCCATACGCACGAACTTATCCTCCTCAATACGGGAAAGTGCTGTAATATGATTGATTTGGGTATGCTGGGTAATCTCCAGATACTGCATGATGGCTCCGCTGGCAATGATACCGTTCTTCAGATGTTCTACACCAAAACCCTTCAAGGATTTGGTCTTGAAATGACCGAGGAGTTTCTGTCGGGCAGTCTGTTCGGTGAAAACCCAGTCGTCCAATTCGTATGTACAGTATTTAGTTCCGAAACACTGTTCGAATTTCTGTTTCATGGCACGATCATAAAGCACTTCTTTCGGCTGGAAGTTGCCCATCAGCTTCTCCACATAGTCGGGAGTACCTTCCCCTGTAAGGAATTCGCCCGTAGAGATGTCGAGGAAGCTTACACCACAAGAAGCTTTTCCGAAATGGACAGCAGCAAGGAAATTGTTCTCCTTGTAGTTCAAGACATTATCGCCCATCGCCACACCCGGAGTCACCAGTTCCGTAATGCCACGCTTCACCATCTTATCCATCTGGCTAAGCCCCTTCTTACCCTTGATTTCCAAGCGTTTCTTCTTTGGATCTTCCAGCTGGTCGCACACAGCAACACGCTTGCCGGCACGTATCAACTTAGGCAGATAAGTATCGAGTGCATGATGAGGAAAACCAGCCATCTCAGCACCACCTGCTGAACCGCCATTATTACGACGAGTCAGGGTAATACCGAGCACCTTGGAAGCCTCTATAGCATCCTCGCAATAAGTTTCATAGAAGTCACCACATCGGAAAAGCAACAGTGCCTCGGGATGTTTCGCTTTCATCTCAAAAAACTGCCGCATCATCGGCGTAAGACCTTTATTATCGTTTGCCATTATATAATTTATTCCTTTCGTTATTTTTAAGTTTATCTTTGGGGGATATTCTCTCCCAAATTCTTACTTCTTCTTTTAGTTGTGGCACAAAGATAATATTTTTCAATGAATTATCCAAAACAAATTATCTATTTTTGATAATTTACATGAAAGAAAATAGAGAGAATCATGATATAAAAGACATAAAACAGGCAAAATATGACTTCTATAGAAGACATATTTTAGTTAAAAAATGCTATATTCACAATTTGCAGATATAAATGTTACCCAAAGATAACATTTATATATTTTTAAATGATAATCTAAGGGTTATCCGACAAGAAATGCGTACTTTTGCTTACATGAAAAGAAAACAGATATATATTGCTATCATATCCCTCGTTTGCTGCGCTCTCATCGCAATCGGGGTCACTCTTCATCTGCGCAATCAGAAGGAGCCTCAGCCTACCGCTGTCAAGGCACCAGATACCCGCAAGAAGATAACCGTGGCAAAAGATACCATCAAGAAGATAAAACCTGTCATCAAGCAGGACTTCAATATTATAGGTACCCTGAGAGATACTGACGGAAAAGGTGTGGCGAACGTCATCGTAAGCGATGGATATAACTGCGTGAAGACTGATTCGCTCGGAAGATACAAGATGAAACGGGACAGTCTTGCCCGCTTCATCTACTACTGCGTGCCTGCCGACTGTGAGGTTCCTACCCATTCTGCTACAGATCGCACGGCTTGCTTCTACCAGCCAGTATCCAAGAAAAAGAAAATATATGATTTTACCCTGAAAAGACTACCTGGAGGAAAGGAAATCAGTTATAAGATGATTGTCATCGGCGACCCGCAGGTTACCAATGCCTACAGTCCTTATTATACCTCGCCCACCGACAACCCCATCAAGAAGAGCGACGTAGAGCGATTTACCACCCAGACGATGGCAGATATCAAGCAGACCATCAGGAGTCTGCCTGCCGGGACTCCTGTCTATGGACTCAGCATGGGCGATGACGTACAGTATTACGGAGGATATAATGCCCACCTGGAGAGACAGATACGCCAAGCTTTGGGCTCATCGAAGATGCGCCTCTTCTCCGTCATCGGCAATCACGACCAGGACGGAAAGGCACTCTACAGACGTAAGTGGGAGGAAAACTTCGGACCTACCGACTACTCTTTCGACCGTGGCGATGAGCACTTTGTGTGCATCAACAACTGCTTCTTCTATCGTGGGAAGGCCTATTATTCACCAGGCGAACTGCGAGAGCGGCAGATGCGCTGGCTCAAGCAGGACCTCGCCCTCACGCCCAAAGACAAAAAGGTAGTACTCTGTTACCATATTCCTTTCACCTTCGGAAATGCACCTTTCGGCAAAGCCAAACCTCTTGGCATAGAGAATGAGAAGGGACATTATTCCTCCTCTCGCCTATCCCAACTCCTGGCACTTCTGCATCAGTTTGAGGGAGGATACGAACTCTTTTGCGGTCACACCCATTTCGCCTGCAACCATGAAATCCGGTATGAGGGCGAGGATGTGATGGAGCATTGTCATGCTGCAGCATGTGGCAATATCTGGCAATCCAACATAAATATCTGTGGTACACCAAACGGCTATTATGTCTATCAGTTCATTGGTACCCGCCTTACCGATTGCTATTATAAGGGCACATTCTGGGATAAGAACAAACAGATGACCATCTTCAGAGCACAGACCGACTTCAATGGCGAATCGTATGCTGAGGACTGGGGACTTTCCAAAGATAAAAATAAGAATATACTGGTAGCCAATGTCTTTAACGCCGACTCCCACTGGCGGGTTGTGGCAATAGAAGATGGCAAGGAATACCGGATGCACCGCATCAGCAGCAAAGGTCAGGATGCCTTTGCCGCTGGCTATCATCATAAATACAGCGAATCAGTATCCTATCGTTTTGTTAGCAAGGGCAACAGTTATCTGCTCATGAACCATCTGTATTATTATGTCCCAAAGAATCCGAATGCCAGAATAACAATCAAGGCTTCAGACCCTTATGGTCATACATTTACCGCAGAGAGTACCGAAGCGGTCAGTGAGCCTTTCTTCAATTACGCTCACTACTATGAGCAGGAGAATCAGGAATACAAGAAGGCAAGAAACTCCCTCTTGCGAGATTCTACCATAAATAGGCAGAAAGATTCGACACAAAGCAATCGACATACAAAGCAATAAGCATAAAATAACATAAAGCATAAGAAAATGGCAAAGAACAATACCCCAAAAGCTGTCAAGACTGAAAAGAATGCCAAGAATACAGCAACGAGTACAAAGAAAACCACAAAGAAAAAGAAAAATGTCAAGGTTTCTCATATCGTTAAACCAGCAGAAATGACTCTGGAAGAATGGCAAATCAAACTTCGCAAACAAGTGACAGAAACAGAACACTTCAATATCAGTTGTGTAGATGATGAACTTTGCCCTGGCGAATATATCGTTCGCAATCCAGAGAAAAATAACGAGTACAAGGTAGTGTATCGTGGAGCCAACAGCGAATGGAATTATTGTTCTTGTATGGATTTCAAAACTTCAAAACTTGGCACATGTAAGCATCTCGAAGCCGTGAAGAAATGGTTTAGTGGAAAACGAGGCTTACATGTACATCGTGAGCTTCCTCCTTACACCTCTGTCTATCTATCTTACAGAGACGAACGATGCGTGAAGATTCGCATCGGAAGCGAAAACAAGGAAGCATACGAAAAACTTGCCAAAGATTATTTCGACGAAAAACATGTTCTAAAGAAAGCTGCCTATGCCCATATCGGATCTTTCTTAAAGCAAGCCCGCCAAATTAGCGATACATTCAGATGCTATAAAGATGCCATTGACTTTATCATCGACAAACGAGAGAAATCTACAAGAGAGAAGATTGTCAAGACGTACGATGATAAGAAACTCGATAATCTTCTGAAAGTTAAACTCTATCCTTACCAAAAGGAGGGTATCCGCTTTGCAGCCAAGGCAGGAAAAGCTATCATTGCCGACGAAATGGGTCTCGGCAAGACAATCCAAGCCATTGGAACAGCCGAACTTCTAAGAAAAGAAGGACTCATCGGCTCTGTACTCATCCTCTGCCCTACCTCCTTGAAATACCAGTGGCGCAGTGAAATCAAAAAGTTTACTGATGCCGAGGTCTTTGTTATAGAGGGAAATCATCTCAAGAGAAAGGATGCCTACAATCGTCCAGAACCTTACAAGATTATCTCCTATAATAGTGCCGCCAACGACATTAAGATACTCGGCAGTCTGCAAACCGACATGCTCATCATGGATGAGGTGCAACGCCTCAAAAATTGGAATACCCAAATTTCCCGTGCAGCAAGAAAGATAGAATCCGATTACTCCGTGATTCTATCGGGTACACCTTTAGAGAATAAACTTGACGAACTATACTCCATCGTGGAATTTGTCGATAATTTCCGTCTTGCCCCATACTATATTTTCAAGGAAAACCATATCATCACCGACGAAACTGGCAAAGTATTGGGATACAAGAACTTGAACAAGATAGGCGAAAAACTCAACGACATCCTCATCCGCCGTCGCAAGAAAGACGTGAAACTCCAGATGCCTGAGCGAATGGACAAAAATCTCTTCGTACCTATGACAAAGGAGCAGATGGGAATGCATGCAGAATGGCAATTCCAAGTAAGCTTCCTTGTGAAAAGATGGCGCGCCCACCATTTTCTTTCAGACAAAGACAGAAAGCGTTTACTCCTGTTGTTATCACAGATGCGCATGGTATGCGATAGCAGTTATATCCTCGACCAAAAAACAAGATTCGATACCAAGGTGGATGAATGTATCAATATTATCAGCGACATCATCAGCGAAGAAGGTGAAAAAGTTGTGGTATTCAGCCAATGGGAACGCATGACTCGCCTCATCGCCAAAGAACTGGAGAAGAAAGAGATAGGTTATGAATACTTACATGGCGGTGTCCCATCCGAAAAGCGTAAGAACTTAGTGGACAACTTCATGAATGAACCGTCAAGCCGAGTTTTTCTTTCTACAGATGCTGGCAGCACAGGCTTGAATCTGCAGGCAGCCGCTACCATTATCAACATAGACCTGCCTTGGAACCCTGCCGTTCTCGAACAGCGCATAGGGCGCATCTATCGCCTTGGTCAACAGAATAATATTCAAGTTATCAATCTCGTGACTCCCCACTCTATTGAAGAAGAAATGCTTGGTAAATTACGTTTCAAAACCTCTATGTTTGAGGGTGTACTCGATGATGGCGAGGACTCTATATTCATCAGCGACGATAAATTCACCAAGATGATGGAAGCCGTAAGCGGCATCATGGAGGAAGTAAAAACAGAAAACAAGGAAGACTGGACTAATCAAGATATAACCGAAGAAGGCGAAGAGAAGAACAACAAGGCAAATACTCCAGAAGTAAAAGCGGAACCAGATAAATCCAAAGACATATCTTCCATTGCTCCACATTCCGCCACTACAGTTACTCATCGCCCAGCTGAGCCAAAAGACTTAGTTGCCCAAGGAGTATCCTTCCTCTCTGGTTTGGCAGAGACTTTGAAATCACCAGAGGCAACAGCACAACTGGTAGATTCTATAATAGAAAAAGACGAACAGACAGGCGAGACTTCTATAAAGATTCCTGTGGAGAGCAAGGAAACAGTTTCTAACCTCTTGAATCTCATCGGAAAACTGTTTGCGAAATAACTGCAAAGAATCCAAGACAGATAAAAATATCTGAGAATTTGATGATGAACCGTATAACAAGCTGAACTAAACGGAGAGTTTTTTTAAAAAGAGTAAGACATTATATTAAACAAAATAATATGAAGGAAGAAGAAATTAAAGAATTGTTTGAACAATTCGAAGCTATCGCCAACGAATATAAAGGCATAGAGTGTTGGAGTGCAAGAGAACTTGCACAAGTATTGGGTTATACTTTGAAGGTATTATAGAAAAGGCAAAAGCATCATGTACCAATGCAGGGCAAGAGGTATCATACCATTTTGCTGATGTCAGCAAAATGGTCACCCTTGGTTCTGGATCTCAGCGTGAAGTCAAAGACTACATGCTGACTCGTTATGCTTGCTACCTTATTGCACAAAATGGTGACCCACGCAAGCCACAAATCTCTTTTGCCCAAAACTACTTTGCCGTACAAACTCGCCGAGCAGAATTGGTGCAAAAGCGTTTGCAGGAATACGAACGTGTACAAGCACGTGCAAAACTTGCTGAAACAGAAAAGCGGCGCCGCCTGTAAATCCGCAGGAAAGCGCCGCCCATTGTAAACCTATTCTCGTACAAATATGACTTCTTGAAAATAAAACTACTTTGCCTTGATGACGAAGCGGAATTCGCGGTCGCCATAATGCATGCGGTATTTCTCCATAGGCTTAGTCATCCAGCTGTCGATGCAACCTAAGCCGTACTGGCGTTGCTGGATATGTACCTGTGTCAAGCCCTTGTCAACCAAATCACCGCTATGCTGTCCCCAAGCATGCTCTTTTTCATCGCCAGAATCCAAATCCTCAATAGAATAAGGAATGGCACTGCACTCCATCGGAGCATACCCCTCGAAAGTAATACCCTTGCCTGATGCTGGATTGAAGATGGAGAAATAACGGATATCTGTATGGTTGCCACTCTCCTGAGGACGAATATAAGGATAATACTCATCCTTTACATCCGACTCATATTTGCCAATAAAGGTAGAAGAATGACGGTCGATATAATTCTCCTCCGGGCCACGGCCATAATATTCCAACTTAGAGAATGATGCAGGCAAATCCAATACCATACCATATCGGAACAAGTCAGCTATCTTAGCCGCTTTATCCGTGGTCATCTTCTCGGTAACAGAAACCTCACCTACCGCATTGATGCGATAACGAAGTACCAACTCAGCCTTCACCTCAGGCATTTCAAAGGTAGCCGTCAAAACAACACTATCCTTCATCTCACTCTTGTCGAATGACTTCAAGTTCATTACAGGATTTTTCCAAACCTTCAACTCCTTCTGCAAAGAAGCACCATAATCATTATCAGTAGGAGCACGCCAGAATTCAGGCTTCATGCTCTCGCGGAATTTCAAGATAGGCTCACCGTCCACGTCAAGATAGTCAATCAAACCCGTCTTTTTGCCTATAGTAACCGACATTCTCTTGGCAGAAACCTTCACATAGCTATTGGTTTCCTCTAACTCTATATTGCTGGTACTCTGGAGTTTCCCTTTCTTACCAGAAATCTTAGTAGAAGTCGCCGCAATAGGAGTATCTACCTTATTAAACTGATATTCATTGATGACAAACTGCTGGCGGGCCATTACCTGTCCTTTCTCTACCAATGGTTCCGTACCATCGCTGGCAAAGGCAAAATTGACTGTAATTTCCTCCTTACCATGTTCAGACTCTGCTTCAGCAATAGCATACTTCAAAGCATCACTCTTCACCATTTTAGTAGTCTGAGGAGCAATACCCTTAGTCTCAGGAATCTCAACAGTAGATAACTTCACACCATTAGCATAGATAGTTGCAGTAAGGTGCAGGTCGTCAATCTTCTTGAAGAAATTCTCATTATAGATATTGAAAGCACCATTCACGGCATCCAGATCCTTGATCCATACATTCTGATGCCAATACTGGATTTCGTAGGCATGCGGATTCAAACGGCGGTCTGGAGCAATGATACCATTGCAATTGAAGTTGTAGTCACTGGCAGGATAACGCCCATAGTCGCCACCATAGGTAAAGATTTCCTTGCCTGTAATTGGACTCTTGTCACGCAGACCCTGATCTACAAAGTCCCAGATGTATCCACCCTGATACTTAGGATATTTGCGAATCAGATCCCAGTACTCCTTGAAACCGCCCTCTGAGTTACCCATCGCATGAGCATACTCACATTGGATATAAGGTTTTACGCCATCACTCTTGCAATATTTCTCACTCTCCTCGTAGTCGATGTACATCGGACAATGAATATCTGTCTTACTGTCATATCCACCACGCTCATACTGCACAGGACGAGTCTGATCATAGGCTTTCACCCAGTCATAGGTCTTCTCGAAGTTGATGCCATAGCCACACTCATTACCCAAACTCCATACGATGATGGAAGGATGGTTGATGAAAGTCTTCACATTACCCTCGTTACGCTCAATATGAGTCTGGAGGTATTCAGGGAACTTGGCGAGAGATTTCTCATCATATCCCATACCATGAGATTCAAGGTTTGCCTCAGCAGTCACATAGATTCCATATTCATCACAGAGGTCATACCAGCGAGGATCATCAGGATAATGACAGGTACGAACAGCGTTGATATTCAACTGCTTCATAATCTTAATATCCTGAATCATGCGCTCCACGCTGACCACATAGCCACCATCAGGATCTATTTCATGACGGTTAGCACCCTTGATCAGGACAGGCTTGCCATTGACCAGGAGCTGTGCATTCTTGATTTCCACATTGCGGAAACCTATCTTTTGAGGAATAACCTCCGATACACCCTGCTTATTTTTCAAAGTAATGAATGCCTTATATAAATAAGGTGTTTCTGCAGTCCATGCCTTCACCCCTGGCACCTTAATAGTACCCTGTACACCAGAAGCCTCAGCAATCTTCTTGCCATCCTTATCACACAATGTAAGAGTAACATCAGTCTTACCACCCTTCAAGGCTACCTGATAGTTCAGGACACCATCCCGGTATTGATTTTCCAAACCTGCATCCAGACGGATATCAGCTGCATGAACTTTCGGACGGGCATAGAGATATACCTCACGGGCAATTCCTGTAAAACGCCAGAAGTCCTGATCCTCAAAATAAGAACCATCACACCAGCGCATCACCTGCATAGCAATGAGGTTTTTGCCTGGTTTCAGATATTTGGAGATATTAAACTCTGCAGCCACCTTGCTGTCTTCGCTATATCCCACATACTTGCCATTCACCCAGAGAGTCAAATTGCTGGTAGCAGAACCTACATGGAAATATACATCCTTTCCCTTCCAGTCCTTAGGCAGGTCAAAGGTGCGGCGATAGGAACCCGTATAGTTGTTGAGTTCGCTGATATAAGGAGGATTTGGGTCAAACTGGGTAGCCCAGGCATAACCGATATTCTTATAAGTAGCATCGCCATAGCCATTCAGTTCAAACAAGCCCGGTACAGGAAAATCCTTCCATTGAGAATCATCAAAGTTGGTAGCGAAGAAATTGACAGGACGCTTGTTGTAGTCCTTGACGAAATTAAATTTCCAAGTGCCTTCCATCGAAAGGTAGTTGGCTGAATTTTTCTTCTCGAAAGCCTGAGCCTTATCCTGATTCTCGAAAGCAAAGAACGCAGCACGGCGAGGAGCACGATTCTGCTGATTGACATCTACATTATGCCATCTGTTGGCATCTTGCGCCCTTACTTCGCCATGCCCATTAAGAACCATGGCACCCAATAGGGCAAGAAACATGAAATTTCTTTTGTTCATATTCATGAATATTTATGATTTAAAAACAGGTTTTACCTTATTATATATTTAATGGAACAGTTGACTATCTTCAACATCCGCAAATTCCTTGGAATTATCCTTGCGCATCTGCAGGTTGAGTCCGTTCCACCAAGAAGGCCAGCCACCAGTAATATTGGCTATGAAGACATACTTGATAGGATGTAACCCCTTAGCCAAAGCTACGCAGTTGTCACGATGGGAAATACTCTTCACTTCGCTGGAGTTGTCGATAAGCAACTTACTGTCAATCCAAACCTGGTCGGCACGGGAAGAAACATAATATACACCATCCTCTGGCACCATCACATATCCTTCAGCAATAGAAGCATAACCATTCTCTCCACGCAGAGTGCGAGCATCGTCAGCCTGCTTCAATTTCATTTCGCCAAAGTTGCGGATAACAGAATTTTCCCAGACGCCATCCGTCCATTCTAAGTCATTCACATGATGATAATACCCCTTGATACGCTTCATCTCCAAACCCGGCTTTACATCTTTCACTTCAACAGAAGGAGCATAATTCTGTTTCTCCACCTGGATGGTTCTGATGCGACTCATCTTACCAGAAGACAAAACCGTAGCAATATTGATGATACAATCATGGTTTACAGGGATAGGAGCAGTATAGACCAAAGACTCAGGAGTAGGCATCGTACCATCCAGTGTATAGACCATTTTCATCGGACGAGAAGTGGTAAAGGTTACTGTAGTATCCTTGGTAATCACCACTTTATCGCAGGATCCGTATGGCTGCTCCGGCAGAGGAAGATGATATTTGATACAACGTTCATCAAGTCTTACGAGGTTAGCATCCACTCGCTTGCTGAAATCCGTAAAGTTCTTACGACTCAATGGCGACCAGGCCACCTCAGAGAGTGCCAGGGCACGAGGATACATCATATACTCCATCTTGGCATTGGAATACATATATTCAGACCAGTTGTTGCATTGCACACCCAAAATATGCTTATCAAGTCCAGCCTTGCGGATTACATCAGGAACAGGGTCGAAACTATAGGTTTTGGCCAGATAGACAGGACTGCTTGGAATCGTGATTGGTTCTATCTTACTGTCGCCCTGATAATGGTCAAGGTAAAGCCCACCAGAACCAGGAGTCATGATAACATCATGCCCTTGCTTAGCAGCTTCGATACCTCCATCAATACCTCGCCAAGACATGACGGTAGCATTCTCACTCAATCCACCTTCCAGAATTTCATCCCATCCGATGATTTTCTTACCATACTTCTCCAGCATCTTTTCTACACGCTTGATGACGTAGCTCTGCAGTCTTTCCTCTGCAGTGTGCTTGCCATCGCCCTGAAGATGCTCGTCAACAATACGCTTCTGACAAGTAGGGCAGGTTTTCCAACTGTTTTTCGGGCACTCGTCGCCACCTATATGGAAATATTTACCAGGGAAGAGCGGCACCATTTCCTTGAAGATATCATCCAGGAAATGGAACATCAATTCCTTGCCGGGACACATCACGATGTCCTCGATACCCCAAACCATTCTTGGAGTCCATTGCTCTCCCTTGCAGGACAATTCCGGATAAGCAGCAATAGCCGCCATCATGTGTCCAGGAAGATCCACCTCAGGAATCACCGTCATATAACGCTTGGCAGCATAATCCACGATATCCTTAATCTCCTCCTGTGTATAAAAACCTCCATAGATAGAGCCATCGCCTTCCTTGCGATAACCGCCAATAGAAGTCAGTTTAGGATATTTCTTGATTTCAATACGCCAGCCCTGATCTTCCGTCAGATGGAAATGCATCGTATTGACCTTGAGAGAAGCCATCAGGTCAATCTGCTTCTTCACATTCTGTACAGTAATGAAATGACGGCATGGATCGAGATGGAAACCACGATAACCGAAACGAGGATAGTCTTCGATATCACAACATTGTGCCACCCATTTGACTCCCTTTACCAGAAAAGTACTTTCCACTTCCGCTGGCAACAACTGCAGGAAGGTCTGCATACCATAGAAGGCTCCCTTGCCAGTCTTAGCTTTGATAACCACTCCCTTGGCAGTAACCTGAAGGCGATAGCCCTCCTCATTCATTTTCATCGAAGGGTTGATAATGATAGAGATATTTCCCTTCTTGTTGCCCACATTGACCTCATATCCAGTAGAAGTCTTGAGCTTGCCTGCCAGATAACCAGCTATCGCTTTACCTTCCTCTGTATTGTAGGAAATACCAAGGCTGGAAGGCAAAATAAATTCTCCACGCTGTTGGGTGAGTTTGACTGGTATTGGAATCACATTGACTTCTGCAGCCAAAGAACACACAGGATTCATCCCCAAGTAAACCATGAGGGCGAATGCTGGAAATAGTTTTTTAATCTGATTCATATCGTATTCAGTTGTTAGTTTGATCTAGTTATTCAAATATGAGGTTTTAATCTTTCTAATATCTTTTATTAGTTGCCAATATTTTAATAAAATATTTTATTTTGCAAAGATATATGTTTTTTGTGTTACTTCAAAGGTTTTATGGTTAATAAATCTAAAACACCAATACTTTTTCGTATCTTGTCATCTTTATGCAGATAAGTGTATATTTGCCATATTATCAGATATTTACGTGCAAAGGAACAAAATAACTCACGGAAAGAGTGAGACTATTTTCTATCATAAGAATTTTAATAAAAAGGACTTTAAAATAGAAACTCTAAAGTTTACTTATATATATAAATAAGGTGTAGGGGCTAAAAAACAGCCTCAAAATAATAAAAAAGCAAAGAAATGAACATATTTAATGTTTATTAACTACAAAAATGTTGCACGTATTAATAAAAGCTTTATCTTTGCAAATAAAAAATATTACTTATGAAACAAGAGATAATAAAATATATTAAGAATATAGGTAAAAAAGCTACTATACCTAAGAAAATCTTGGAGCATTTTATATCTCACGGACATTCCACTATCCCGGAAATATCTAAGAGTATAGGAGTAAGTCTCCCAACCACGACAAGCGCCTTAAATGAGATGATGACAGTGGGAATAGTCAAAGAATTCGGAAAGAAGGAAACTGCCATGGGGCGCATCCCAATGCTTTACGGTTTGAAGCCTAAGGCAGGTTACTTTATAGGTGCCAATCCGGAAATGGACAGTCTGGCACTTTCTGCAAGTGATTTCTGCGGCAACCAGATAGTGGAAAAGACAAAAATTCCCTACTGTTACGAAAACACTCCGGAGAATCTGGAAAAACTCGGAAGCATCATCAATGATTTCATAGACAGTCTTCCTATCAAGAAAGAGGAAATACTAAATGTCTGTGTCAATGTAGCAGAACGCGTTAATCCTTTTGAAGGAACGGCATACAATATGTTTACATTTACCGAAAAACCTTTGGCAACGGAAATATCAGAAATGATTAATTTGCCGGTTTGCATCGAAAACGACACCAGAAGCATGACCTATGCAGAATACATCAAAGGCTGCAGTAAAGGAATGAAAGACATTATCTTTGTGAATGTGTGCTGGGGTCTCGGAATCGGAATCATCATAGACGGTAAACTCTATTATGGAAAGTCTGGATATTCCGGTGAATTTGGACATACACCTGGCTACAACAACAACATCATCTGCCACTGTGGAAAAATCGGTTGCATAGAAACTGAAACTTCTGGCAGAGCACTGAAAAGAAAATTGACCGAAGCACTTCTGGAAGGAAAACAATCCATACTTTCAGACAAGGTGGTAAACAGAAAAGAAGAGTTAAACTTACAAGATATTCTGGACGCCATCGCAAAAGAAGATGTGCTTAGCTTAGTTATCCTGCAACATGTTGCAGATGAACTGGGAAAACAACTGGCAGGAATCATCAACATCTTCAACCCAGAAATGCTGGTCATCGGAGGCGAAATGTCGGCTACAGGAGATTATCTGACATTGCCTATCAGAATGGGCATCAAGAGATTCTCTCTCAACGTCATGAACGAGGATTCTAAGATTGTAACCTCCGAACTGAAAGGTCAAGCGGGCGTAGTGGGAGCCTGTCTCATGGCAAGATACAGATTACTCTATGCTTAGCAAATACCTCTCTCTAACTGACAACTATATATACATGACTAACAAAAATCAACAAAAACCTGATTAAATATAAATCTATCTCTCTATATATAAAGGTATGAGAAGATACATTGTGTACGAGAAAAAATAACTTAAACCGAAACAACATGAGAAAATGCTTTCTGATTGCCATGATGTTGGGAATCTCAACACTGGCAATTTCGGCACAAAAGACATCCAAGTCACTGGAGCCTGTGCAACCAACTCCTACTACCAAACAGGTAGAATGGCAGAAAATGGAAACATACGCTTTCATCCACTTTGGATTGAACACTTTCAATGACAAAGAATGGGGATACGGAAACTCGGATGTAAAAACCTTCAATCCCAAGAAATTGGACTGCGAGCAATGGGCAAGAACACTTGCTGCTGCAGGTATGAAAGGGGTCATCATCACTGCAAAGCACCATGATGGCTTCTGTCTTTGGCCAACCCATACGACAGATTACTGCATCCGAAACACTCCTTATAAGAATGGTGAAGGTGATGTCGTGGGAGAACTTTCCAAAGCTTGCCAAAAATATGGATTGAAGTTCGGCATATACCTCTCACCTTGGGACAGAAATCAGGCCAGTTACGGCTCACCATATTACCTGAAACTCTACCAGCGCCAACTCAAGGAACTGCTGAGCAACTATGGTGAACTCTTCGAAATCTGGTTTGATGGAGCCAACGGAGGAGATGGATGGTACGGAGGAGCAGAGGAAAAACGAACCATCGACAGAAAGCACTACTACGACTTCCCTAAAATCTTCCAGATTGTAGATAGTCTCCAGCCAAATGCCACTATTTTCGGTGATGGCGGACCAGGGTGCAGATGGGTAGGAAACGAAAACGGATTTGCAGGTGAAACCTGCTGGTCTATGATTCCTTCCAATACCGTATATCCAGGCTATAAAAACTACAAGCAACTGCAATTCGGCTGGGAAAATGGTGATCAATGGACCCCCGCAGAATGTGATGTATCCATCAGACCAGGATGGTTCTATCACGAAACTGAGGACAGCAAGGTCAAAACCGTTGACCAGTTATGTGATCTTTATTATAGAAGTGTAGGGCACAATGCCACATTCTTGCTTAATTTTCCGGTAAATAAAGATGGGCTCATTCATCCTATTGACTCAGCCAATGCAGTCAACTTCCACAAGAAGATACAGCAAGAATTGTCCAACAATGTCTTGAAAGGCATCACTCCTAAAACGGATAGCCAACAAGGCAAAAACATTGGCAAAAACATGACCGATGGGAAATACGACACCTTCTGGGCTTCGAAAACGATCAAAGGAGCAAGCATCGAATTCCGTCTGGGCAAGACACAAGAAATCTCTCGCCTTATGCTTCAGGAATACATCCCATTGGGACAACGGGTAAAAGCCTTCACTGTCTATTATCTCCAAGACAAGAACTGGGTGAAACTCAATCAGAAGGAAGAGACAACGACAATCGGCTACAAGCGCATTCTCAGATTTGACAAGATCAAAACCAATGGTCTTCGCATCGTATTCGATGATGCCCGAGGTTGCCCTTGCATCAACAATATTGCTGCCTACTAAACAGATAGAAATATCTGTCAGGCAGATATAAAGCAAAAATAAAAAAGAACAAAATTATTATCTAAATAACTAACGTAAACAATTACACCTATGAACAAAAAAGTGAATTTTTATTTCGCGGCTCTTTTAGGTACTATGTCACCTCTTTGCGCCGTTCCAGCGTTAGCAAGCCAAAGCTTGATTGCAACTGCTACGCAACAGCAAAATTCCTGTACTGGTAATGTCATCGACCCTGCTGGTGAACCTCTTATTGGCGCTACCATTAGAGTTGATGGACAGGTAGGCGGTACTGTTACCGATATCGATGGTAACTTTACGCTCTCTAACTTAAAGAAAGGTGCCAAACTGACCATTACATCTATTGGCTACAAGGCGCAGACTGTAACATGGAATGGTGCTCCATTAAAAATCACCATGCAAGACGATGCCAACATGCTCGAAGAGACTGTAGTCATCGGTTATGGTACAGTAAAGAAGGCTGACTTAGCAGGTTCAGTTGCAGTATTAGACGGCAAGAGTTTCAAGGACCAGCCTGTTGCACGTGTTGAGGATGCCCTCAACGGACGTATGTCTGGTGTGCAGGTAATGTCAAGTGGTATTCCTGGTGGAGCCATGAAGATTCGTGTTCGTGGTACCAGCTCAGTAAACAAGAGCAACGACCCTCTCTACGTAGTAGACGGTATCGTTCGTGAGACTGGTCTTGAGGGTATCAGCCCTGAAGATATCCAGAGCATTCAGGTATTGAAGGATGCTTCTTCTACCGCTATCTATGGTGCCCGTGGTGCCAATGGTGTTGTGATGGTACAGACCAAGAGCGGTAAGGCTGGTGCTACACAGGTAACATTCGATGCTTCCGTAGGTTTCTCAAGCGCTTATCACATTCCAGAGGTCATGGGAACCAAGGAGTATGCACAGGCTTTGATTGATTACAAGGGTGTATCTCAGGGTGCTATGCAGGATTATCTTGACGGCACTAAGCCTGGTATCGACTGGATGGACGAACTGCTCCGTACAGGTATCACTCAGAACTATAAGGTAGCAGTTTCTCAGGGTAATGATAAAACTCAGACTTACTTCTCTGCCAACTATATGGACCAGAAGGGTGTTATCACAGATACCAGCTCTAAGCGATACGCTATCAAGGCTAACATGCACAACAAGATATTCGACTGGTTGGAAATGACCACCGATATCAATCTGGCTCAGACCGACAACTCAGGTGCTGATTTTCTTCAGAACCAATCTAACCCTATTTGGGTAGGTTTGAACTACTCTCCTACCATGGAGATGATGGATGCAAATGGCAATTATATCCTCAAATCCGCAACCGCCCTCATAAGATGACACAGAG